>NZ_AZNV01000034.1:0-61428 GCF_000510625.1 Rhizobium sp. IBUN | reverse complement strand
TGAATCGACGAGAACTTCACACCTGTTTTCCAAACACAAAGGCCAAAACCCCTGCATCAAAAACCAGTGTAACTTCTCTTGATAAACGTGACCGCCAAAGTCTCTTTCAAAGAACCGAAATCTCTTCCGGTCCCGCAAGCTCCGCCGCCCACGTTTCTCTTTCTTCTCATCTTCAATTGTCAAATAACAGACCAGATACCCCGGTCGAATTTCCTCGCCTCAAACCAAAAAGTCCAAGGAACCAATCAGCAGCTAAGCCAATCTTAAAAGAAACTTGAGAGCGAAGGACTTCATCGCCAGCAGCGCCGCCGCCCTCGTTCAGTGAGGGGGCTTATAGATCCTACCCCTTTTCTAAGTCAACAGCCGTTTTCAAAAAAAACGAGAATTCTTGCATCGTATTGAATTCTAAGAGCGATTTTCCAAGTGGCGCTTTTGTCCCCTTGGATCGCGCCGATAGCCGGGTCATTTGTCGGGAAATAGCGCGCAAAAATCCGATGACGAGATCCTTCGCCCTCACATCTTCACAATCGGATGGTCTCAAGGGCTGATCATTTGGGTGCGCGCAGGCGTCCCATTTGACTTCTATTGGCAAACTATGCACTTTTCGGCGCCAACTAGAGCTGCCCGAGAAAGCCTACCGAAAGGACGCGGATCCACCTGCCATGATGACGGAGAAGATGATGATCCGCTCGTTCGGCAACGAGCCGCCGCTTCTCGCTGATGGCAGACGCGCGCCCGACCGCCGCGAGGTTTCATTGCGTTGGCTTTCGGGTACGTTCCTCACCGGCATTACCTCGAGCGTGCTAATGGGCGTGGCGCTGTTTGCCGCACTCGACGGCCGCCAGCAGTTGGCGATTCCCGCCGAGGCCTACGCCAATATCAATGCCGAAGCCAACGCAGATACTGATGTAACGCGCGGCAGCCGTTTGATTGCAGCCGCGATTGCCGCCAAGCCGTCGGACCGCAAGATCATGGAAGTCTCGACCGTCGTGCACGAGGGCGACAAGGAGGTCGTCCGCCGGCAGCCCTTCGCGCGTGTGAAGATGACGCTTGCCGCCAACCACGTCGCGACCGAGGACTATCCGAGCTTCAATCCGCTGACGATCTTCTCGGCGGACGAGCCGGACGCGCAGCCGACCGTTCGCACCGGGCAGATCTACGGTTCAGACGTGGAGTCCGAAGTCAGCCTGAAGACCGTGGCCTATCCCACGACGAGATCCGATCTCCAAGTGGCGCCCGGCATGACGCTCGACGAGATCGAGGAGAATGTGCGCTCCAACGGCTCAATCCTGACCGACGGCGCCGCCCAAGTGGCAGCACTCTACTATGTCGACCCACGCCGCTTCTCCAACGACGATAACGACGTTGACCTGACAGCCGGCCTGACGGCGCGCGTCCTCGAGCAGAACATGACGGTCTCCGCACCGGAATCGATCACGCCGCAGACCGAGGAATTCGCCGACGACATCATCCCGGTGCGCCAGTCGACCTCGATCATCAAGGCGATGACGGACTCGGGCTATCCCGAACTGCAGGCCAAGGGGCTGGCAGGCTACCTCTCACCGATGATCGGATCGGACGACCTCTCCAAGGGCGATGTGTTGCGCATCGGCATCCTGCAGAAAGGCGAACAAGCAAAGATCATCCGCGCCAGCATCTATCGCGGCACGCGCCATCTTGTCACCGTGGCGCTTGACGACCACGATCGGTTCGTGGCCGGCCGTGAACCACCTGAGATCGACGCAGTCACGACCGCCTTCGACGACAATTCGACATCGGTCCCGTCCAACCAGAATCTGCCACGCGTCTATGACGGCATTTATCGTGCCGCACTGTCCTACGGCATGACCAAGGACATGACCGCCCTGATCATCAAGCTGCTGGCAAGCAGCGTCGATTTCCAGGCGGAGCTGCGGCCGACCGACACGCTGGAAGCCTTCTTTTCCGTCGCCGATTCCAGCGGTCAGGCAACGGAGGATTCCGAGCTTCTCTATGTGAACGCGCGTTTCGGCGACACACAGACCCGCTTCTACCGCTTCCAGGATGCGGAAGATGGGTCGATCGACTACTTCGATCAGGACGGCAAGAGCATTCGGCAATTCCTGCTGCGCAATCCCGTTCCGAACGGCATCTTCAAGTCAGGCTTCGGCATGCGCCGGCACCCGATCCTGGGCTTTGCCCGCATGCATACGGGCGTCGATTGGGCGGCACCGCGCGGCACGGCGATTATCGCAGTCGGCAACGGAACGGTCGAGAAGGCCGGCTGGGATTCCGGCGGTTATGGCAACCAGACCATCGTCCGCCACGCCAACGGCTACGAATCCTCCTACAATCACCAGAGCGCCATCGCCAAGGGCGTCGTTCCCGGCTCCAAGGTACGTCAGGGCCAGGTAATCGGCTGGGTTGGAACGACCGGTGAATCCACCGGTCCGCATCTGCACTACGAGATGATCGTCAACGGCACCAAGGTCGATCCGCTGCGTGTGCGCCTGCCAGGCGGCAAGTCGTTGAAGGGTGAGGCGTTGGCAAAATTCGAGGACGAGCGGCAGCGCATCGACACCCTCCTCGGCAACCAGCCGCCGCCACAAGTGGCAAGCAAGTAGCGTCCATCAAAAATGGCGGCCCGGGGCCGCCATTTTCTTTCCTGCTGTCGAGGCCTTAGGCCGCTTCGTTGACCGCGGAATTCCGCGTCCCGAATAGCAGCCGATCCGTACCGCCTGTGATCTTCACCGTCGAACCATCCGGAACCTGCCCGGAAAGGATCTGTTCGGCGAGCGGATCCTGCACGTATTTCTGGATCACCCGCTTCAGCGGCCGCGCACCATAGACCGGATCGTAACCCTTGTTGGCGAGCCAATTGCGGGCATCGTCATCGAGCTCGAGCGTGATCTTGCGTTCGGCAAGCAATGCCACCAGACGCTTCAACTGGATATCGACGATCGCGCCCATTTCCTCGCGCTTCAGGCGATGGAACAGGATGATCTCATCGATGCGGTTTAGGAACTCCGGCCGGAAGTGACCGCGCACGACGTCCAGCACCTGCTCGCGGATCTCATCTGTGTCATGACCGTCGGGTAGCTCTGTCAACATCGTAGCACCGAGGTTCGACGTCATGATGATCATCGTGTTGCGGAAATCGACTGTCCGGCCCTGACCGTCGGTCAGGCGACCGTCGTCGAGCACCTGTAGCAGCACGTTGAAGACGTCAGGATGCGCCTTTTCGATCTCGTCGAAAAGAACGACCTGATACGGCCGCCGGCGAACGGCTTCCGTCAGCGAACCACCTTCCTCATAGCCGACATAGCCGGGAGGCGCGCCTATCAGCCTGGCCACCGAGTGCTTCTCCATGTACTCCGACATATCCATGCGCACCATCGCCGTTTCGTCGTCGAAGAGGAAGCGGGCAAGCGCCTTGGTCAGCTCCGTCTTGCCGACGCCGGTCGGGCCGAGGAAGATGAACGAGCCGATCGGCCGGTTCGGATCCTGCAGGCCGGCGCGGGCGCGGCGCACCGCCCGCGACACGGCCTGAACCGCATCACCCTGGCCGATCACCGATTTCGCCAGCTCGTCTTCCATACGCAGAAGCTTGTCGCGTTCGCCTTCCAGCATCTTGTCGACAGGGATACCGGTCCAGCGGGAAACGACATGCGCGATGTTGTCGGGGATGACGACCTCCTGCACCATGGCGCTGCGATCGCTGTCCTGCTGTTCGGCCTCCGTGAGCTTCTTTTCCAGTTCCGGAATGACGCCGTAGGTCAACTCGCCGGCGCGCTGAAACTCACCCTTGCGCTGGGCGATCGCCAGATCGTTGCGGGCCTCATCCAGCTGCTTCTTCAGATCGGCAGCGAGGCCGAGCTTCTGCTTTTCCGCCTGCCAGCGGGCCGTCAGGGCGTCGGCTTCTTCCTCGAGGCCAGTCAACTCGGTTTCAAGCCGCGTCAGCCGGTCGGCAGACGCCGTATCGGTTTCCTTCTTCAGCGCTTCGCGCTCGATCTTCAGCTGCATGATGCGGCGATCGAGTTCGTCCAGCTCTTCAGGCTTGGAATCCACCTGCATGCGCAGCCGCGCAGCGGCTTCGTCCATCAGGTCGATCGCCTTGTCGGGCAGGAAGCGGTCGGTGATGTAGCGGTTGGAAAGCGTCGCAGCCGCAACCAGGGCCGAATCCGAGATACGGACCTTGTGATGTTGCTCGTACTTTTCCTTCAAGCCACGCAAGATCGAAATCGTGTCCTCGACCGTCGGCTCCTCAACCATGACAGGCTGGAAGCGGCGGGCAAGGGCCGGATCTTTCTCGACGTGCTTGCGGTATTCGTCGAGCGTCGTCGCACCGACGCAGTGCAACTCGCCACGCGCAAGCGCAGGCTTCAGGAGGTTGGAGGCGTCCATCGCCCCATCCGCCTTGCCGGCACCAACCAGCGTGTGCATTTCGTCGATGAAGAGAATGATCTCGCCGTTTTCGGCCTGCACCTCGTTAAGCACGGCTTTCAGCCGCTCCTCGAACTCGCCGCGATATTTCGCGCCGGCAATCAGCGCGCCCATGTCGAGCGCCATCAACTTCTTGTCCTTGAGTGATTCAGGCACGTCGCCATTGACGATGCGCAGTGCGAGGCCTTCGACAATGGCGGTCTTGCCGACGCCAGGCTCGCCGATCAGCACGGGGTTGTTCTTGGTGCGGCGGGAGAGAACCTGGATCGTGCGGCGGATTTCGTCGTCACGGCCAATGACCGGATCAAGCTTGCCCTCGCGGGCTTCGCCGGTCAGATCGCGGGCATACTTCTTCAGCGAGTCGAAGCCTTGTTCGGCGTTCGAGCTGTCAGCGGTGCGGCCCTTGCGAATTTCATTGATGACTTGGTTGAGCGCCAGCGCGGTCACACCGGCATTCTTCAGCGTCGTCGACGTCGAAGCCGAAGACTCGATCGCCAAAGCCTGCAACAGGCGCTCGACCGTGACGAAGCTGTCGCCGGCCTTCTTCGCTGCCTCTTCGGCAGTGGAAAGCACCTTGGCAAGCGGCTGCGCGAGATAGATCTGCCCGTTGCCGCCGGATACCTTCGGCAGCTTGGCAAGTGCGGCATCGTTGGCAAGGCGCGCCGCTTTGGGATCACCGCCGGCGCGCTCGATCAGCGAGGCGGCCATGCCCTGGTCGTCGTCGAGCAGCACTTTCAGTACATGTTCGGGTGTGAACTGCTGGTGTCCCTGCGCAAGCGCATAGGTTTGGGCGGACTGAATAAAACCGCGCACCCGCTCGGAGTATTTTTCGATATTCATGCTGTACCTCCATGGATCGCCCTGCCCTCATAAGGCACAGGCCGATGACTGAGATTGAGCTCCCTTAAATGGCAAGCCCATTGTTCCGCCGCGGTTGGGATTTGCGGCTGACGAACCTGGGCTGGATATGGTGGAGGATTTCAAAAGTTTAAAGAGGCGATGACGTGAAAAACCCCGGCCTTTGCGACCGGGGGTTCTCATTTCATGTCTTGTCTCCGCCGGAGCCATGTCGGCTGCCGGCAGCCATCCGATCACCTGATTTCTTGGATGTCGTTGGGCTTCCAGGAGCCCTCAAAGGCCGGCTGCGTGGGTCCGTAGATGCGGATGTAGTTGAACCAGCCACGTCCGGACTGGGTTTTGATCCAACGGCCTTCGCCATCCTTCGGCGCCGTTGGACCAAAATAGAGGTCGACCGGCTTTGACGTGTCGATATCCTTCAACTCAAAGAGCGAGCGGAGCGCCGCCTTGTCCTGATCCGTCTGCACGTCGGAGCGAGTCTGCGCGTCATAGAGCGTCACGGACCAGAACAGCTTGCCCGGGACGGCTGGGGAATCGTCAGCTTGTAGTTCTTGCTCCGTCCAGAAACGCACCGCTAGCGTCGCGAGCACCGAGCCAATAGAGCCGAGCCCGCGCCGGCCGAACGGTGGAACATTGCGGGCGACGTGACGATCGCCTGTGCGAACCCACTCCCATTTGCGGTCCGGCCACGCAAAGCGGTCCGGCCGATCGCTATCGAACGCCGATACGAGAAGCTGCTCACGACCAACCTTCGCAGCTTTTTCGAGGATAGCTTTTGTACGGGCACCAGGTGCGAACGGCTTGCCCTTTTCGATAGCGAGCGTCGCAAGCAGCCCGACATCGGTGTGAATTTCTCGACGAGGGGTTCCTCATCGATCATCCGCTTCAATACCTCCCAGAACTGGATGTTGTCCTCCCACTTGAGAGAGGTGCTGTCCATTGCCTTCTCGGTGGTGTCGACGATCGCGATTGGCTTCGGCTTGCTGGCCGTACTCAGAGGGTAGACCTTGATGGCGTGCAGCGCCTTCAGCGCCTTGTCCTGGTCGCCACCGACCGGCAGAGCGCGCGCGGCAAGCAGAACTTTGTAGGTGGCCGACTTCCCGACATGGTAGCCCTTTGGCACCTTGCCCTTGTAGTCCGGCGGCAGGATGAGGTGCTTTCCACCCTTTCCGCCATCCGGCCGGGGAGATTACGGTCGTTGATCAGGCCGATATAGGCGCCCGGCGGCAACTCAACCACCATCGGACCGTCCCTCTTTGGTGAGGACAGCCCGCGCCGTTTGGCCGGCGCGGACTGTCGCGGTGTTTGCCTATTGCGGAGCAAGCCGCTCGAGTTCATTCAGCCGCTTCAATGCCGCTTGCTGGCGAAGCAGTCCGTAGTTGATGCCGCTGGCATTGAGCGAGCTGCCTTCCTGATACGGGAACTGGTCGAAGTCTGAGAAGAAGTCCTTGATCTTCCCCTGGATCGGAACGAGCAGCCACATGTTCCTTGCAAGGAACTCGATCGCTCCGCCGCCGTCCTCCATGCCACGCTCGTAGGGGTCCATTCGCAGGTTGGCGATCATAGCCCATGCTGGGACTTCACGGGTGGCCGTGGCAATGTTGCCGTGGCTCGCGATGGCAAAGCTCAGCTTCCAGTCGTTCCAGCGAAGCGCATTGAGATTGCCGCCCTGATCGAAGTAGTAGACGACATCGCGCGGGCCGCTCTGAGCCTCACCCTTCAGGAAAGGCAAAAGATCATAGCCGTCCAGGTGAACCTTGAAATCCTTGGTCCCTGACTTGAACCCGGCCTTCATCTGCTCCTTGATGTCGGATATCCCGGCGGCGCTCGCGAATGTCGGCATCCAATCCATTAGCGTAACGATCTCATTCACCTCGGTCCCGGGTTTGACGACGCCCGGCCAGCGAACCATCATCGGAATGCGGAAGCCGCCCTCCCATGTCGTGCCCTTTTCACCGTGGAACGGCGTCTGGGCACCATCAGGCCACAAGGCAAGCTCGGCGCCGTTGTCGGTCGTGTAGAGAACGATAGTGTTGTCGGCGATGCCGAGCTGATCCAGCTGCTCGAGAAGCTGGCCGACGTGACCGTCGTGCTCCACCATACCGTCGGCATGAATGCCCTTGCCGGTTTTTCCAAGCGAGTCCGGCTTCAGATGGGTGAAGACGTGCATGCGGGTCGAGTTGAACCAGCAGAAGAACGGCTTGTCAGCTTTCGCTTGCCGATCGATGAAGTTCTTGGCGGCAGCCAGGAATTCCTCATCGACCGTCTCCATACGCTTCGTGTTGAGCGCACCGGTATCTTCGATCTTGCCGTCCGCAGTTGACTTGATCACGCCACGCGGACCGAACTGCCGGCGGAACGCCGGGTCCTTCGGGTAGAAGTAGCCTTCCGGCTCTTCCTCGGCGTTGAGGTGGTAGAGGTTGCCGAAGAACTCGTCGAAGCCATGCTTGGTCGGCAGGTGCTGGTCCTGGTCGCCGAGGTGGTTCTTGCCGAACTGGCCGGTCGCATAGCCCTGCGTCTTCAGCACGTCGGCAATCGTCGGCATCCAGTCCTGAATGCCGTGCGGATCGCCGGGCATGCCGATCGTCAAGAGGCCGGTGCGGAATGGTTCTTGCCCGAGAATGAAGGAGGCGCGGCCCGCAGTGCAGCTCTGCTGGCCATAGGAATCGGTGAAGATTGCGCCTTCCCTGGCGATGCGGTCGATATTGGGCGTGCGATAGCCCATCAGCCCCATCGTGTAGGCGCTGATCTGCGGTATGCCGATGTCATCGCCGAAGATGACAAGAATATTCGGCTTCTTGCCGGATGGTGCCGCCGCCGTCTGCGCCTGGGCTGCTGCGGAACTCACCATGCTGGCGACCGTGGCGGCCCCGGCGGCAAGGGCTGTTGACCCTATCAGCAGATTACGGCGCGTGAGGTTGCTGGCGTCGGAGGAGGATGATCGTACGCTGTCGTCGCTGGCCATTTCGCGTGTCTCCCGTCAAAGGTGAACTTTTGGAATGTTGTCTGGTGATGAGATGCATCGGCGCGAACCAAAGAGGCATAGCCACAGCGTAGACGTAAGTACGTTACGGTAAATGCACGACACTTTAACGGTCGGAGGCGAGACGGCGGCAGAAACGAAAAAGGCCGCTCCAAAGAGCGGCCTTTTATCCATTAGCTCGGATCGTTGAAGCGATCCGGTTATTCCGAAGCGGCATCCGCCAAAACAGGCGCATCGCCGGAACCTTCACCCTCGGCCGGAGCCTCGCCTTCCGCAGCGCGGCGCGGACGACGCGGACGGCTACCGGCAGTGCGGCGACGCGGCTGACGCTCGCGCGGCTGGCCTGCAGCACTTTCCTCGTCCATCGAAACCTCTGCCGGAATACCTTCGATCTCCGGCTGCGGGCCGCTGCCATCGTTCACCTCGGGCTGCGGCGCTTCAGCTGCGACAGGGGCCGGCTGCTGTTCCTGGCGACGCGGCTGGCGGTCTTCGTTGCGGCGCGGCTGCTCGTCGTTGCGACGCTGCGACTGTTCTTCCGAACGGCGCTGCTGATGCTCGTGCTGGTGACGCGGTGGCTGGACGATGACAACATCGTCATTGTCGATGGCTTCGACATCGTCACCATCGCGCTCCGCACCTTCACTGAATTCGTTGCGGTCGTCGCGCTGGAAGCGCTCCTGCATCTGCGCCTGAGCGGCTGCAATGATGCGGTTATAGTGTTCGGCGTGCTGCAGGTAGTTTTCAGCGATAACGCGATCGCCCGAACTCTGCGCGTCGCGCGCAAGTTGTGCGTACTTTTCAGCGATATGCTGCGCGGTACCACGAATCTTAACGTCTGGGCCGGAGCTGTCGTAGGTCCGCGTCAACGGGTTGCCGCCCTTGCGGTTGAAATTGTTGTTATTGTTATTTCCGCCGCCGCCGCCGTTGTTATTGCCACGCCCGCGACCGCGCTTGTTCTGCTGTCCTGGCCTCATAGATCGTTCACCTGAATTCTCTGTTTGTTGTGGAGTTATGGCACCAACAGCCGTGGCCGGTTCACCGGCTCATAGCCCTCGTGCCGCAAGCATACTGCGCCTTCGCGCCAACCTGCCGCTTGTTCTCAAGTCAGTTTGACTGATTCACGCATTGGGTCGTATTCAACCTTTGAAGCTCTCGTTTAAAAGAGCGGACCCCCGAGGCCGAGTTAGTTTCGAACGTCTCACCGTTCTGTCCTATCTCTCCAACGCGTGGGGTCAACCTATATTGCTTCCCGTGGAAATCCAAGCCTTTTCTTCGCAATGACACCAATGTCCTGTTCAATGCTTAAAGTCGTCGCGCATCACTTGAGCGCGAACACAAGCGCCCGGTCATTCTGGCCGTAATCCTTTACGGATTCCAGAAGCTTGAAGCCTTCAGCCTCGAAAACGTCTGTCACGTCGTTTCGCTGGTCGTAGCCGATCTCAAGTCCCACAACGCCGTTCGGCTTTATGAACCTTGCCGCATCCTTGGCGATGGTTCTGTAGGCGTCAAGCCCATCCCGGCCGCCATCCAGTGCGGCATGGGGATCAAATTTCGTCACTTCGGGAGCGAGAGTGTGAACGACCTTAGAAGCGATATAGGGCGGATTTGAGACAATCGCGTGAAACGAGCCGTGGATATTCTGAAACCAACTGGATTGAATGGCTTCGAAGCGATCCTGCAATCCGTTTCTTTCCGCGTTTGATTTCGCCGTCTTCAATGCATCGGCCGATATATCGCTGCCGACGCCTGACGCTTCCGGACATTCGCTCAACAGAGCAAGGCATATCGCCCCGGTTCCGGTTCCTAGGTCCAGAATATGGATATGGCCCTCGGTATTTGCAAGGTCGCGCAGATAAGGAAGCATCGTATCGACGAGAATTTCCGTATCAGGCCGTGGCTCAAGGGTTTCCGCAGACAAAGACAGCGGCAGGCCATAGAATTCCCGTTCGCCGAGAATGCGGTGAACAGGCTCATGCGCCAGCCGGCGTTCGATGGCTTGCTCGATCATTGCCATCTGCTCTGTGCTGACGGTTTCGCCGCCACGCGTTACGATGGCGGTCGTCGAAAGTCCAAGCAGCCCTGCGACGAGCATACGGGCATCAGCCGAAGCACTGTCGACACCGGCTTCAGTGAAACGACGGCGAGCCTCGGCCAGCATTTGGGAAACCGTAGCCTCGGCCTGTTTCCCGCTCATGCTCATTGCTGCTCGCCGAGTTGCGCCAACTGGCTTGCCTGATAGTCGGCCATCAGCGCGTCGACCACCTCGTCGATCTCGCCGATCATCATCCGGTCGAGCTTGTAGAGTGTCAGATTGATCCGGTGGTCCGTCACCCGCCCCTGTGGGAAGTTGTAGGTGCGGATGCGTTCGGAGCGATCGCCGGAACCGACCTGGCTCTTGCGATCGGCGGAACGCTCGCTTTCGGCCCGTTGACGCTCGGCGTCGTAGAGACGCGAACGCAGAACCTGCATCGCCTTGGCGCGGTTCTGATGCTGCGATTTCTCGGAACTGGTGACGACGATGCCGGTCGGCAGATGGGTGATGCGCACCGCTGAGTCGGTGGTGTTGACGTGCTGGCCGCCAGCGCCGGATGAGCGCATCGTATCGATGCGGATGTCTTCTGGCCGGATCTCGATGTCGATTTCCTCCGCCTCCGGCAGAACCGCGACGGTCGCGGCCGAAGTGTGGATGCGACCGCCGGCTTCCGTTTCCGGCACGCGCTGGACACGGTGAACACCGGATTCAAACTTCAGCTTGGCAAATACGCCCTTGCCGGTGATGGTCGCGATGATTTCCTTGAAGCCGCCCGCCTCGCCTTCGCTCGACGACAGGACTTCGACCTTCCAGCCGTGGGCGGCTGCATAGCGCTCATACATCCGGAACAAATCACCAGCAAAGAGTGCGGCTTCCGAACCGCCGGTGCCAGCGCGGATTTCCAAAATAGCGCTCTTCTCGTCTGCTGCATCCTTCGGCAGCAGCAAGATCTGGATTTCCTGCTCCAGCGCCTCCAGCCGCTCCTTCACCTCGGGCAGCTCCAGTTCGGCCAGATCGCGCATCTCACGGTCCACCGACTTGTCGTTCAGCAGGGTTTCGAGGTCCGCAAGCTCGGCAATTGCCTTCTCGAAGGCGCGGATCTTCGTGACGACGGGCTGCAACTCGGAATATTCGGAGGCGAGCTTGACGTAGACGTCAGCCGAGGGGCCAGCCGACATGCGCGCTTCGATCTCGCCAAAACGGCGTTCCAGCTCGCGCATCTTTTCAACGGGAAGCTTCGCCACCCTTCACTCCGATTCTGCTTGTCTTGACCTAAAGAGGAATATTGTGAGCTTCCGCGAAGTGGGCAAGCACATCGCGGATCGAAGTCGCCGACTTGGTGTCGTCAAGCGCCTCGTTCATCACCTTCGCCAGCGTCTCAACCTCGAGACCGAGCAGCATCGCCTTGACCGGACCGATCGATGCCGGCGACATCGAGACCGAACGGAAGCCTATGCCGAGAAGCGCCATCGCCGAGATTGGCTTGCCGGCAAGCTCGCCGCACAAGGTCACGGGCGTGTTGTTGCGCTCGCCTGCCCGCACGATGTCGCGCAGGATCCTAAGGAACGGTTTGCCAAGCGGATCGAAGCGGTCGGACACGCGCGCATTGCCGCGATCGACCGCCATCGAAAACTGGAAGAGGTCATTCGACCCGACCGAGACGAAATCGACCGCCGACATCAGCTCGTCGAGCTGCCAGAGCAGCGCCGGCACCTCCAGCATCGCCCCGAACTGCAGCTTGCGCGGCAGGCCGTGGCCGAAGCGCGAAAGGTGCTGAACCTCCTTCTGCAGCAGTTCTCGCACGGCGGCGATCTCGGAAACCTCGGTTACCATTGGCACCATCAGCTTCAGCTCGATGCCGGCCGCCGCCTTCAGCATGGCGCGCAGCTGCGTGCGCAGCAGGCCCGGACGATCGAGCGAAAGGCGGATTGCGCGCCAGCCGAGCGCCGGATTTTCTTCCTCATGGCCGCGGAAATAGGGAACGACCTTGTCGCCGCCGATATCAAGCGTGCGGAATGTCACAACTCGTCCGGCCGCCTGCTTCAGCACATTGCGATAAAACAGCTCCTGCTCTTCCGCCTTCGGCATGTTGGAGGCGATCATGAACTGCAGCTCGGTGCGGAACAGGCCAATGCCTTCAGCACCCGAGTCCGAAAGCTGCGGCAAATCGACCAGCAGCCCGGCGTTCATCATCAACGATACGCGCTGGCCGTCCCTGGTGCGCGACTCGACCGAGCGCAGCGCCCGGAACTGCTCCTGGCGGCGGGCGCGGAACCGTACCTTTTCCTCGTAGGAGCGCTGATGCTCCGGCATGGGGCGAAGGTGCACATGCCCGCCATCGCCGTCGATGATGACGGCATCGCCGTTTTCGGCGAGCGCCACCACGCCAGCGGCCTGGCCGATCACAGGAATGCCCATGGCACGCGCGACGATCACCACATGGCTCGTCACCGCACCTTCTTCCAGCACGAGCCCGCGCACATTGGCACGCGGATAGTCCAACAACTCAGCCGCACCCATGGCACGCGCCAGGATGATGGCGTCGCTTGGGAAACCGTCCCCCGCTGTGCGGCCGGTATAGCCGGTCAACTGCCGCAGCAGGCGGTTCGCGAGATCTTCGAAATCGTGCATCCGTTCCCGCAGATAGGGATCGGTCATGCGGATCATGCGCGCCTTGGTGTCGCTCTGCACCTTCTCGACGGCGGCTTCCGCGGTCAAACCGTTACGGATTGCTTCCTCGAGCTTGCGCACCCAGCCCTGGTCATGGGCAAACATGCGATAGGTTTCGAGAACCTCGCGGTGCTCGCCCTCCATCGAAACGTCGCGCTGCGACAGAAGGTCATCGATCGAGATGCGGAGCGACCCGAGCGCCTCGCCCAGGCGGCGGATTTCCTTCTCGGAATCCTCATTCAAAAGGTTGGTGACGACGATACGCGGCTCATGCAGCACGACGTAGCCGAGGCCGATGCCTTCATTATAGGTGTCGCCGTCGATGGTCACCGAACGCGTCAGGTCGAGTTCGAGCCCGGGCTTGGTGATCTTCTTGAGTTCGCCGGTGGCGATCATCTCGGCAAGCACCATCGCGGTCGTCTCGAGCGCTTCGAGCTCTTCTTCGCGGTAGGTGCGGCTCGCCTTGTTCTGCACGACCAAAACGCCGAGCGAGCGGCCGGTGCGCAGAATCGGCACGCCGAGGAACGAATGGTAGATCTCTTCGCCGGTTTCCGGCAGGTAGCGGAACGCCGGGTGCGATTGCGCGTCGGAGAGATTGAGAGGCTGCGCCGATGCCGCGATCGTACCGACCAGACCTTGTCCCATCTTGAGCTGGGACAGGTGGACCGCTTCCTTCTTCAGACCTTCGGTTGCATAGAGCTCGAGAACGCCGTCAGCGCGCAGCACATAGACGGAGCAAACCTCCGCCACCATGTTGCCTGCAATCTGGCGAACGATCCGATCGAGACGCTCCTGCGGCTCCAGCGGCTCCGCCATCAACTCGCGCAGCCGCTTGAGCAGCACGCGCGGACCGCCGGAAAGGTCTCTCATTGCGTCTCAAGCTCCAAAACAAACACCAAAGCCTCGCGGCCGACAGCCGCGTGACTTCACAACTTGAACGCGCGGCAGACTCGTTCAGAATCAGTTCTTATCGAGACCGTAGCAGGAATGCAAAGTCCTGACAGCGAGTTCCGCATAAGGACCATCAATCAGGATCGAAATTTTGATCTCAGAGGTGGTGATCGCCTTGATGTTGATGCCCTTGTCGGCCAGCGCCTTGAAAGCGGTGGCGGCAACGCCGGCGTGGCTGCGCATGCCGATACCGATGACCGACACTTTCACCAGGCCCGCTTCGTTCTGAACGACGTCGTACCCGATCTTTTCCTTGTTCTCGCCGAGAACCTTGATCGCCTTGTCGACATCACCCGAAGGAACCGTGAAGGTCATGTCGGTCTTCGAGCCGTCTTCCGAGATGTTCTGGACGATCATGTCGACATTGATGTGGCTTTCGGCCAGCGGTCCGAAGATCGCAGCGGAAACGCCCGGCCGGTCGGCAAGACGGCGAAGCGAGATCTGAGCCTCATCCTTGGCATAGGCGATGCCGGTGACTACTTCCTGTTCCACGATTTCATCCTCGTCACAAATCAGCGTTCCGGGCGGATTCAAGAAGTCACCCATGCCCGGAGCATCGGGATCTTCGAATGAGGAGCGCACGAAGGTACGGACCTTGTGCACCATGGCAAGCTCGACGGAGCGAACCTGCAGAACCTTGGCGCCGAGCGACGCCATTTCGAGCATTTCCTCGAAGGCGATCTTCTTCAGGCGGCGTGCCTGCGGCACGATGCGCGGATCGGTCGTGTAGACGCCGTCAACGTCGGTATAGATATCGCAGCGATCGGCCTTGACCGCAGCCGCGATCGCAACTGCCGACGTATCGGAGCCGCCGCGGCCGAGCGTCGCGATGCGGTTGTCGGGCCCAAGACCCTGGAAGCCGGCGATGACGGCAACCTGCCCCTCACCCATACGCTTGATGATGTCGGAGCCATCGATATCGAGGATGCGGGCGGCGCCATGGGCGTTGTCGGTACGGATCGGGATCTGCCAACCCTGCCAAGAGCGGGCATTGATATCCATCGCCTGCAGCGCGATCGCGAGCAAGCCGGAGGTCACCTGCTCGCCCGATGCAACAACGGCATCATATTCGCGCGCATCGTAAAAAGGTGAATTGGCGCCGACGACCTTTGGCGTGCCTTGCACCCACCCGACCAGCTCGTTGGTCTTGCCGGACATGGCGGAGACGACCACCGCCACTTCGTGGCCGGCGTCGACTTCACGTTTCACATGGCGGGCAACGTTCTTGATGCGGTCCAGATCAGCGACGGACGTTCCGCCGAATTTCATTACGATGCGTGCCATATGCCTCTACCACGACCTAGCGCCGAGAGAGACCAAAGCCAGACCCGGCATCACGAACCCTGCATGGAGCCGCATGGCCGAAGAGCCCGGAATTGGGAGTTTCTGGAACCCTTCTAGAGCCTTGCACCCCAAGGGCCCAAGTTGCCGCGTCTCTTAGCGAGTTTGTGGGGGGGTGGCAAGGTGTGGAAAGGAGAATGCGACACCCTGGAACTGGCGGGTAAAAGTGGTAGCCGCCACCCCGGCTAGGCCTCCTCAGCCTCGAGGGCGTTGGGCAGCGCAGCAGAGGAGAGAAATCTGCCGGAGGTCTGAGACTTCCCTTCAACGCTCGATTTCGTCCTGCAGCTTCCTGAGGATGTCAATCAGCTGCGGCGCCATCTCCCGGATTTCCGTCAGATGGATAGCAGTCAGGCGCTTCAACACACCCTCTGCCTTGTCGGTGAGCTCCAATGTCTGCCGGCGCTTGTCGTTCGGATCCATGCGACGCGACACGTAGCCGGCTGTGACCAGACGTCCAACGAGCTCCGTTGCCGAATGGGGCGCGATCAGCAGCCGTTCAGCAAGCATTCCGATCGTCATCGAGTCTTCGCCGCGATGGCCCTTGATCGACAGCAATGCCTGATGCTGTTGCGTTGGGAGCCCCTCCTCTTGTGCCGCGGACGTGCTGAAATCCATGAAGCGGCGCAAGGTGTAGCGCAGATTGGACAAGGCCTCGTAGTCGGCGTCGGTCAGTCGTTCTCCGGGTGTCCTCAATGCAGATCCCTCGTGGCCATCATTGCATCCATGCGGCGACTTCCATTCTTCGATGATCCTGGAGCACGCGCAACGCCAGCATGAGTTCGGGAGCCATCTCCCGGATCTCGTAAAGATGCGCAGGCGTCAGCCGTCGCAATATCTCTTCCGCCTTGTCTGTCAACCGCACAATAGTCCGGCGCCTCTGCTTCACTTCGATAGTGACATAGCCACGTCCCTCAAGCGAGCGCGTAAGTTCGGCTGCAGATGCAGCCGGGACGAAGAGTCGCGCCGCCAAGGTTGAAACGCTCATCTGTTCTCCGCTTCCCAGTCCCTTGATCGCAAGTAGTGCCTGATGCTGTTGCGGCGATAGACCGAGCTTCTCCGCCGCCTTGGTGCTGAATTGGCGAAATTTTCGAATTCTGTACCTCAGGTTGGCCAACGCGGCATAATCAACATCCGATAAGCTGCCGTTTTTGCCCGACACCATTTCTGCCTCCAGATCTGCTTGTTGATTTATATCGTATCACGATATATTTTCAACGTCGAACAGAAGCGTTTCAACGGGATCCTCCATGTACGAGCAATCGACCCCTCACCGGCCACATGACTTTACCGGCGGCCTCTCGCGGCGCGAGGCCGGGGACTTTACGACGGACAAACGCGTTCTCGCGCTGGTCGGCATGGCCGTGGTGGTCGGCTCCGGCGGTGCGTTCGCCGCCTGGGTCCTGGTGAGCCTGATTTCGCTGGTCACCAGTCTCGTGTGGTTCGGGCGTTTCAGTATTGCCGCCACCTCGCTTGCTGATGCACCGCGCTCCGTATGGATGGTTGCCATTCCCATCCTTGGCGGCCTTGTTATCGGGCTGATGGCCCGCTTCGGATCCAAGAAGATCCGCGGTCACGGCATCCCCGAGGCAATCGAGACGATCCTGATTGGTGGCAGCCGGATGTCGCCGAAGGTGGCGATTCTCAAGCCGCTCTCGTCGGCGATCTCCATCGGCACCGGCGGACCTTTTGGCGCCGAAGGGCCGATCATCATGACGGGCGGCGCCATCGGATCGCTCTTCGCGCAATGCTTCCACTTGAGCTCGGCCGAGCGCAAGACGCTCCTCGTCGCGGGTGCAGCCGCCGGCATGACCGCAATCTTCGGTTCACCGATTGCCGCAGTCATGCTCGCCGTAGAATTGCTGCTCTTCGAATGGAAGCCCAGAAGCTTCATCCCCGTTGCCATCGCGGCCTGCGTGTCGATCTGCTGGCGCCCCTTCCTGTTCCAGGCCGGCCCTCTTTTTCCCAAGCAATTTCACATGGACCTTCCCTGGTGGGGCATCGCGCTCTGCGCTGCGATGGGGATTATTGCGGGGCTGCAATCCGGCCTGTTGACGACGATGCTCTACAAGATCGAAGATCTCTTCGAGGCCCTGCCGATCCATTGGATGTGGTGCCCGGCGATTGGCGGGTTGATCATCGGCCTCGGCGGCTTGATCGAGCCTCGCGCCCTCGGAGTCGGCTACGACATCATCGAAGGATTGCTGAACAGCACTCTTCTGCCGTCGGCCGTGTTGGCGGTCCTGCTTGTGAAAGCATTCATCTGGCTTGTGGCGCTGTCATCGGGCACATCCGGTGGCGTACTCGCGCCGCTGCTGATCTTCGGAGGAGCCCTCGGATGGCTGGTCGGCCTGGTGCTTCCCGGCGACCCGGGATTCTGGGCCTTGCTGGGCATGGCCGCAATGATGGGAGGAACGATGCGCGCACCGTTGACGGGCACGTTCTTTGCCGTCGAACTCACCGGCGACGTTTCGATGCTGGTACCCCTCCTGGCGGCCACGGTAGCAGCCTACGTGGTGACCGTTCTCCTTCTTCGCCGGTCGATCCTCACCGAAAAGATCGCCCGGCGCGGCCAACACATCACGCGAGAATACGGCATTGATCCCTTCGAATTGACGCGTGCGCGCGAGATCATGATCAAGGAGGTCGACACGCTTGCAGCAAGAATGACAGTCGGCGATGCCTGCGCCTTCTTCGCGACGCCTGCAAGAACGCACCGGGTTTATCCGGTCGTTGACGGCAGCGGTGTCCTCAAGGGACTGGTCTCCGGTAGCGATGCGTTGCGATGGCAGGACGCAGCCGCGTTTTCCGACCAACGTCTCGACGACATGGTGTCCGACGCATCTATCCCCGCGGCACATCCTGACGATACGGTCGGATATGTCGCTGACCTGATGTTGTCGACTGGCTCCGGCCGCATCCCGATCGTGGATCCACAGACCGCCAAGCTTCATGGCTTGATTGCGCGGAAGGACCTACTGCGCCTTCGAAGCACGCTGCGAGCGATGGAGACCGAGCGAAGGCCCTTTCTTGGGCCGCGCAGAGCAAATGACGAGCGCATGCTGACGTTGGAGAATTCAGAGGCTGCAGCTTCGCAGACCAACAACCAGCATCGCCTGGGCAAGGAGTTTCCGACCGACTGAACAGCGTCGCTGATTTGCTCGAAAGGCGCAGTTGCATCGCGCGGTGGAAACAGGCAGCCTAGTCGCGCCCGGAAATGCGCCTCCTTTATCGCCGGCGCCACTTGGTTCCAGGCCCGAGGGCTCCGATTGCATATGACGCGTGCGCAGCAAATCGGCGTTATTATTGGCCTCGCCATCGTCGCGGCGTTCACGATGCTGCGGGCAAGCGATCCACCACTGCTGCGGCAAATCCGCGACGTCACATTTGATGAATATCAGCGGATCTCACCGCGCGCCTTTGAGCCGACACCGGTCCGCATCATCGATATCGACGAGGCCTCGCTCAAGGAATTCGGCCAGTGGCCCTGGCCGCGCGACCGGCTGGCGCTTCTCGTGGAGCGCCTGTCCGATCTGGGAGCCGCCGCGATCGCCTTCGATGTGCTGTTTGCAGAACCGGACCGTCTCTCGCCGCGCACTGTCATGCGCGATGTCGCCGGCGTCGACCCGACGTTGCTGAGCCGGCTACCCGACAATGACGAGCTTTTCGCCCAAGCGATCGCCGGACGCCCCGTGGTGCTCGGCTTCGGCCTGACGACGGAGGGTAACTATCGGCCACCGGTCAAAGCAGGCTTCGCTTTCACCGGCGAGAGCCCCGTCAACGCGCCGCCCCGGCTCGACGCAGCGACACCGGTACGCCCGCAATTGCAGCTCAATGCGACAGGTCTCGGCCACATCAGCCTCAATCCCGGCAATCCCTCCGCTGTCGTACGCAAGGTCCCGCTCTTTCTGACGGATGGGGAGCAGCTCTATCCGAATCTGGCGATCGAGGCGCTGCGTGTCGCCCAGGGCGCTTCGACCTATGTGTTGGCAGCCGCCCCCGAGGCTCCCGATACACTGACATCGGTCAAGATCGGTGAGTTCGTCATACCGGTGACTGCGAGCGGTGAGTTGTGGCTGTATATAAGTCCTGATGTCCCGCAACGCTATATCTCCGCCGGCAAGATCCTGGCGCCACAAGGCGTCGATCCGCAGGTCGCTGCCGCCATCGAAGGAAGCATCGTCTTTGTCGGCACATCCTCGGCTGGTCTGCAGGATATCCGCACGACGGCGCTCGGCCAGAACGTCCCTGGTGTTTCCATGCATGCCCAAACCGTCGAACAAATCCTGACCGGCCACTTTCTCTCCCGGCCCGATTGGGCGGATGGACTGGAAATTCTTGCGATTGCCATACTGGGTACGCTCCTGGTGGTGCTGACGACCTTCGTCAGCCCGGCTGTGGCGCTTGCCTGCGGCCTATGCTTGACGGCATTGGCACTTGCGGCCTCCTGGTTTGCCTTTTCCGCCTGGGGCCTGTTGCTCGATCCGCTCGCGCCGATCATTGCCGGCTCAATCACCCATTTCGCCGCCACCTCTTTCCGCATCCTCGTTATCGACCGCGAGCGGCGCGCAGTCCGCCGTGCCTTCGGGCAGTATCTCTCACCCTCGCTGCTCTTTCGGATCGAGCACAGCCGCGATGCGATGCGGCTCGGCGGCGACGACCGCGAACTGACGGTGATGTTCGTCGACGTGCGCGGCTTCACCGAACTCAGCGAACGACTGCAGCCAGCCGAAGTCGTCCGCTTCCTGAATACGCTGCTCGATGCGTTGAGCCGCCACGTGACGGCCAATGAAGGGACGCTCGACAAATTCATCGGCGACTCGATCATGGCCTTCTGGAACGCCCCGGTGGACGTCAAAAATCATCCTGCCAAGGCAGTCCGCGCCGCCCTTGCCATGCGTGAGACGCTCGCTTCGCTCAACGCATCCGATGCTTTCGGTTTCGGCCCGGAGTATCAGGTCGGTATCGGCGTCGGTATTCACACCGGCCTTGCCTGCGTCGGCAACATGGGGGCCGAAACACGCTTCAACTATTCCGCCGTCGGCGACGCCGTCAACGTCGCGGCGCGCATCGAATCCGCCTGCAAGGAAGTTGGCTTCGACATTCTCGTCTCGGAAACCACGGCTGGCGAACTGGCGCATTTCGCACTCCTCGACGCCGGCCTGCTCGGACTGAAAGGCAAGAGCAGCCGGGCGCGCCTCTATGCCGTTGTCGGTGGCGAGCACGTTCGCGGTTCAAGTGCATTTGCCGAGATGCATCGCATTCATACGGAGCTTGTCGCCGCGCTCCGCGCCCATTCGGCGGAGACACGCAAGCTGCTCAATATCGCCAAGCTTAAGTCAGCCGAGCTAACCGCGACCCTGCCCCAATTCTATAGCCGCCTCGGGCGGCGGGCGGACCACTTCCGTGACAGTCCCGGCAATGACGATGACGGTATTGGCGCGGCTCTGCCGCATGAAACCAAGCTTCACCTCGAACCCTGATTGCGGCTCTTACGACCACGACCCATCGCGATCGTGGTCTCATCATCGCCAATTGCGCCCACGGTCGCGGTCAAAAGGGCCTCGACCGAAGTGATCCCAACCGCGATGGTGATCCCAGTCTTGATGGTGGTCACGGTCGTGGTGGTGATGGTGATCAGGCTTGTCCGGCTTGTCGGGTGGATCCGGCGTGTCCGGGGGCTGTTGCGGTGTCTGCGGCAATTGGGACGGTTGAGGTGCCTGTGGCGCCTGCTGCGGCGCCTGGGGTGCCTGCGGCGCCGGCCGCTCCTGCCGCTGCGGCTGGGGCCGGTCCTGACGGTCCTGGCGCAGCGACGCCAGCCCGCAACTGGTGCGAATGCCGCCGAGCGCGCCCGAAAGCTGCTGATCGCCGGACAGGAAGGGCAACGCTCGCGGATTACTCAGTGTCTGCAGCGTGCTGCGATCGACCTTGCTCGGATCCGTCATTCGGCCGCCGCGGGTTGCGACCACGCAGTCGCATTGCTGACGCAACTGCTTGCAGCCCCCTGGGCCGCAGAAACTTGCGGCACCGTTCAACAACACGATCGCCGTCGTACCGTTCGGGCCGACGTAGAAATCGAACGCCGTTCCGCGCACCCCGATCGTGCCGGCCGGAGTTACAATCGAGTAGGCCGACGAGGCTGAATTGCCGCTGATCCAGCGGAACGTGCCTTTCGCCGCCTTGATCGAAAGCCTCTTCACGGAGGCCGAATCGTCATAAACGAACTTGTCGATCACGACCGTCGACCCCGCACCGACAGCTAGTTTGGTGCCATCCTTGAAGATGAATTGTCCAAGGCCGGACTGCGATGTGCGGATGCGCTCGTCCTTATGGACGGGGGATCGCACAACCAGCGGGCCGGTCTCGCCTGAAACCTCGGTTCGAATCAGTGTTGCCTGCCCAACCGGCTCGGCGGAGAAAGCCTGCAGCGGACCGAATAAAGCAAAGAAGACACCTGCAGCGACAGCACTACAGAAGCGAGACATGGTCGACCCCCGATAAACTGTCAGTATATTAGCATATTGTTAACTTTAACGTCTTCTCATCTTCTTGGTGTAGGGAGTACGGCTTTCGCCTTCACCGGGAGTTGCTTGCGAGACCACGCCCGCGGTCAGCTCTTGACTTCCTCACAGCTTCGTCCGACTTCACTCAGAACGAATGCGAGGACAAAAGCATGAGCGAAGCGGCAAAAAGCACGATCGACCAGGAAGAGGTGGACCGCTTTTCGGCGATGGCGGCCGAATGGTGGAGCCCCACCGGTAAGTTCAAGCCACTGCACAAGTTCAACCCCGTGCGGCTCGCCTATATTCGCGATAAGGCAGCGGAAAACTTCGGCCGCGACATTCGTTCCCCAAGGCCGCTAGAGGGTCTTCGCGTCCTCGACATTGGCTGCGGTGGCGGTTTGCTCTCGGAGCCGGTGGCCCGCATGGGTGCCAGCGTCGTCGGTGCAGATCCATCGGAAAAGAACATCGGCATCGCTTCGACCCATGCGAAAGCCTCAGGCGTATCCGTCGATTACCGTGCCGTCACGGCCGAACAGCTTGCAGAGGCCGGCGAAACCTTCGACATTGTTCTCAACATGGAGGTCGTGGAACACGTCGCCGACGTCGATTTCTTCCTGGGCACCTGCGCAAAGATGGTTCGCCCGGGTGGCTTGATGTTCGTCGCAACGATCAACCGGACTATGAAGGCCGCCGCGCTCGCCATCTTTGCGGCAGAAAATATCCTGCGGTGGCTGCCACGCGGCACTCATCAATATGAGAAGCTGGTCCGTCCCGAAGAGATCGAAAAGCCGGTTGCGGACAATGGCCTTTCGATCATCGATCGCACGGGCGTCTTCTTCAATCCGCTGTCAAACCAGTGGAATCTGTCGAAGGACATGGATGTGAACTACATGATGCTGGCGAAACGCCCTGGCTAATATAGGTCGCGAGGGTCAGACCCCTCGACGCGCCTGTCTCGAGCCACAGCAGTCCTTGAAAGGCTTGCCCGAGCCGCATGGACACAGGTCGCGACTGCGCCGTTGCAGGCGACCGATCAAGGGCACCTTCACGGCCGATGGCAGCGACGATGCCACGAAGGCGACCAGCTTCGCCGAAAGGCTTGGAATCACCAGACGGCGTCCGGCTTTGAACCCGCGCCAGGCGCGCTCGGCCACATAGTCAGAGCTGAGCTTGGGCAGGATCTTGAACAGAGCCGCCTGACCAGCACCAGACCGCTCCAGAAACTCCGTCGCAACGGGCCCAGGCGCAACGCAGGTAACCCTCACGCCGGTTGATCTGACCTCTTGATGCAGCGCCTCCGAGAAGGAGCGGACGAAGGCCTTGCTGGCGTAGTACAGTGCCATGTTCGGACCCGGCGTGAAACCCGCAATGGAGCCGAGATTGAGCACGCCGCCGCGGCCACGCGCCACCATACCCGGCAGGAAGTGCAGCGTCATGTCAGTGAGCGCCCGGATGTTGAGGTCGACCATGCCAAGCTGGTCGGCAATCGGCAGTGTCGTTGCTGCACCGCGCAAACCATAGCCGGCGCTGTTGACCAGCACCTCGCAAACAAGGCCGTTGGCCGTAAGGAAGTCCTTCAGCCGCGCCGATGCGTCGGCCGCAAGCAGGTCGAGCGAGAGGGTGAATGCTTGGCCGCCTGCCGTTTTCACATCATCCGCAGCCGCCGCCAGTCCATCCAGCGACCGCGCAACGAGGACGACCGTCGCACCTTCTCGGGCCGCCACCTTGGCAATCGCCCGGCCGATGCCACGGGACCCACCGACCACAACGACGGCGGGGCGCAATGCTTCACGCTGTTCGTCTGTCATGGTGCCATCCCCGACACCGCCCCATCGGGGATCGCTTCGCCTGAAGCCATCCCGCGGACTTCGTCGGCAATCGCCCCATTCAGGATACTTTCGAAGCGAACGAGCGCACGGGCAACGTTCGCGCCATCCATGACCCGGTGATCATAGTGGATGCGCACGGTGACCGTTCCGTCTTCGGAAATCGGGCCATAATTGAAAATGGTGGTCAGCGGCGTTAGAGGGTTCAACGACTCCGCCCCCAGGCCCGAATAGACCGACAGCTGGAATGTGCCGAAGCGCCGTCCGCGCTGACGGCCAAGGTTCAGCCCAAGCCACATCAGGAGCCATCGGATCGGGCCGGGTGCGCGCGCAAATTTCAGCGCCCTGCGGAATTCCTTGATCTCATGGATCGGCTTTGATCTGGCTGCAAGAAAATGTCCCTCGATCTCGGCAATGGACCGATGCTCCGGATCCTTGATCGTGCTCAGCAGAACGATTCGCTCGCCCTCATGCTCGCGCTCATGCGCAACGGAGGCGACACTGACCGGATATTCGTAGAGTTGCGGCCGGGGCAGCTTGACATAGGCACGCCGCAACTCCGCCACGTCCTGGCTGAGAAGGGCATAGCCCTTCAGGAACAACACCGTCCAGGACGTCTTGCTCCGCTGCGCCATCCTCGCTTGCTGTAGCGGCGCGAGTTTCATCTGCCGCTGCACCGTGACGCGCGGCACGCCGATCGAGAACCGCATCAGGTCTCCGACCAGACGTCGTGATGGCGAAAGCTTGACGGCGCGTCCCCGCATCCTGCGTCCTCTAGTAGATGTAGGGGATAATTCGCTTCGTCCGGTCCATGTAGGCGCGATACTCGGGACCGAAAATCTCCAGCATCATCCGCTCCTCCTTGTCTACCCGCAAAAAGAAGAGGACTGCGAAGCCGATCAGGCCCGCCAGCCCAACGACCCAATTCGCGAGCAGAAAGGCCTGGCCAAGCGCCATCAGCAGAAAGGAGGTGTACATCGGATGACGGACGAGCGCGTAGGGGCCGTGGGAAATCAGCTCGTGTTTCTCGCGAATCTGCAGCGTGATCGACCAGTTGCGGCCAAGCGCCTTGTGCGTCCTGCGGAAGACCCACATGGCCGTGAAAAACAATAGAGCACCGAGAATCACTGCCCACAGATGAGCCGGGTAGTCGGCGGCTGCTGGCTTTCCGGTTGCGACGTAGAAGCCTGGAATAAAGGCAAGCCCTATCAACGCAGCCGTAAGACCCGCCGCCTCCACACCGGAGCGCCGGTCGCTGACGACCCTCGTGCGCCTCGCGCGGCGTTCCGAAGGATAGCGAATGGCATACCAGGCGATGATGCCAAGCACCCACACGATTTTGCCAATGAGAGCGACGCTCAATTCAGATCACCGGAGCCCTTCTACGCCTGCCATCGATGGTGCCGAACGACCCGACGGCTCGCTCCGCATCACGTATTCATCTCTCGGAGCTTTGTAATGAACTCTTGCGGACGAAGCCAGATGCTAGGCGTCTTGTATCCCATGGAACTTGCGATCTCGCCGACGAAATTGTTGCAATTGTCAACGGTGGCCTGCCACATCTTCGATTTGGCCTGCAGGTCACGAATGTAAGCGACGGTCTTGTTGTACTCCGCTTCGGTGAGCAGGATGCGCCAGCTTGCCGAACGATAGGCTTCTTCAAGATCGCCATCCGTGGCCCCGGTCGACGCCGGAACGGGGATGAAATGCCCGAGTACGTAAGGCGCGGCGTCGGGAGAAGCCGGCGCAAGCCCGGCGACCTGCGGATTGATCATTCCGCCAGCCTTGTTCAGGCGCCCGAACACCGCATAGGTATGGCCATAGGTCAGCGCATAGCGTGAACGGAATTCGATGAAATACTGCCCCTCGCGCTGGGAGGCTTTAGCGACTTGTGCACCGCTGGCGTTCGAGGTGTACCTCGGTTGCGGTGGCTTGTCGTCAGATTGGCAGGATGTGAGCGCGAGCGCGGTGAGAATCAGGAGGGATAGGTGGCCTTTAGCAAGCGTCATGCTACGCTTCATCTCCGAGATCGAAGAGCACAGACACCCAAACAGAAATGCCAGCCTAGGGTTGCGCATTTGCGCATTAGGCAGCCTGGCTCCGACAACGATTTGGGGGAGGGGCCGCAAAGTCCCTCCCCCTTACTCAAAAGTCATATGTTACTTGGTGATCGGGGCTTCTGCCACCGGTGGCGGGGCTTTGCCCTTGCCCTTACCAACTGCTCCGCAAGCCGTCAGGCTCGAAACGGAAAACAAAGCAACAAGGCACATGATTAGGATTCTGCTCATCAAGTAGTTCCTCTCCGTTAGCATGGAATAGGTTATCGAAGGCAACGATTCTACTAATAGCGGTAAATTAGCGACAAGCCAAGTGCAGAAAGGGCACACCTAGCCGTCGCGTCGCACAGGCGACGCGCAAAGCTAACAGAGGGTGGCAATATCGATACAAAATGTAAGTATCATATGACCAAAACGCCGGTCCCAATGGGCGCCCGGCCGTAGAGGTGAACGATGTCTTCATTGGTCATGCGGATGCAACCATTCGACACGGCCTGTCCGATCAGCCAGGGCTCGTTCGTTCCGTGGATCCGGAAATAGGTATCCCGCCCGCCTTGGTAAAGATAAAGCGCCGCGGCGCCCAGAGGGTTGTTTTCCCCTCCGGGAACGCCCCCAGCATACTGCGCCAAACGCGGCTTGCGTTCGATCATGCTCGCGGTCGGCGTCCACGATGGCCACTCGGCCTTCCGCCCGACAACGGCATTGCCCTTCAGAGTAAGACCTTCCTCGCCGACTGCCACGCCATAGCGTGTCGCGCGGCCTTCGTCCTCAACGTAGTAGAGGTAACGTTCGTAGGTGTTGACGACGATATTGCCCGGCGCCTCGCCGCCCGAATATGCAACCTCACGCCGCCGGTTGCGGTAGCTGACGCCATTCGAAGAAAAGGGAGACCCTATCGGCCAACTCGCCGTGGTGCATCCAGAGGTCATCAATGCCACACAGCCCAAGACTAGGCCACGGCGCGTAATATGGTCGTTATCCATCGTTACCTGCTGATTATGGTGAGCCCTATCGCTTTCCTTTAGCATCCTGTTGTATTCAGGCCAAGTCATCGGTGGACCGCTCAAGCGCTCTTCTGTGCAGAAACCTCCCTGTCGTTGTATAAGTTCTTCATAATGTCGCCCTGTCGGAGGGCGCCTCTTGCGGCAATGGGCGCCGCGAAGCTAGGTTGAGACGCTTCGCGCCGCGGCGCCGGCGCGTATCGCGGGGGCTTCCGGGAGGTTGGCAGCTGTTCGCGTTTGAATTGATCTTGTCGCAGGGGAGCGATAGCAAATAACGATGAATCTTGGTTTCGAAGGAAAAGTAGCGATCGTCACCGGCGCCGGCTCAGGCATTGGCGCGGCCATCTCCCGTCAGTTGGCCGAGGAGGGCGCGGAAGTTGTCGTCGCCGATATCAATGTCGAAGCAGCGGAGCGGGTTGCAACGGAGATTCGCGAAAAAGGAGGCAAATCTCGCCATTTTGCGGTCGACGTGACCGATGCTGCAGCTGTTGAAAAGCTGGTCAAAACGGTCGCGGAAACCTGCGGCGGCCTCCATCTTGCGGTCAACAATGCCGGCGTCGACGGCGTGCGCAGGGCGACGGGAGATTATCCGCTCGACAACTGGCACAAGCTGATGGACGTCAACCTCAACAGCGTTTTCTACTGCATGAAATACGAGATCGGAGCGATGCTGGCCCGCGGCGGCGGTGCGATCGTCAATGTATCCTCCGTGCTCGGTGCCGTCGCACTGCCGATCGCATGCGCCTATACGGCGGCTAAACACGGCGTCGTGGGACTGACAAAGGCGGCGGCGATAGAATATGCCCGCCTGGGAATCCGCATCAATGCGGTCGGTCCCGGCTGGATTGAGACACCACTCTCATCGGAACATCGTGATATTGCGAGCAGCCGTCGCATGGAAGCACTGCAGCCGATGGGCCGGCGCGGCACGCCCGAAGAAGTGGCAGCTCTCGTCTGTTTCTTATTGTCGGAGCAGGCAAGCTTCATCACCGGCAGCTACCATCTCGTGGATGGCGCCTACAGCGCGCACTAGCTCAATTCACATCGTCGGGCAAAACAGGCAGGGCAGCGATTTCGATGCCTTCGTCCAAAAGCGCTTGGGCCTCATCCATCGTGGTCTGCCCGATGATGCCGCGGGCGTCGCTTTCCCCGTAATGTATCTTGCGGGCCTCCTCGGGAAACCGCGTTCCGACATCCTCGGAATTGGCCCTGATCGTCGCAACAGCCTCTTTCAGCTTCTGGAACGCGTCACGCCGCATCGTATCCATCGCCAGCGTCTGCATTTCATCCTTCTTGCGCGCCGTCGAAACCGAAGGCGCCATCAGGAGCTTGGAGATGGATGCGGAGTTGCAGGCGGGACAGGTCAGGAATCCTGATGCGATCTGGCGATCGAAATCGGCACTTTCGGAAAACCAGCCTTCGAATTCGTGGGCATTTTCACAACGCAGCGAATAACGGATCAAGCGGCCACGCCTCCTGCGACTGCCCCTGGAACCCTCTCGATTGAGAAATCACGGCCGTTTTTCAGATTGGGAATCTTGTCATGAGCTGACTTGACGGCCGCCGTATCAATGTCGGCAAGGATGACGGCTTCGCCCTCCGGCCCGGCCGAAGCCAGAACGCGGCCCCAGGGATCGACGATCATCGAATGACCAAAGGTCTCACGCCCGTCCTCGTGGCGCCCGGCCTGAGCAGCGGCAATCACAAAAACGCCATTCTCGATCGCGCGTGCCCGAAGCAGGATTTCCCAATGTGCTTCGCCGGTCTGCTTCGTGAAGGCAGCAGGCACCGTCATCACTTCGGCGCCGGCAACAGCCTGGGCGCGGAAAAGGGTGGGGAAGCGAACGTCATAACAGATCGCAAAGCCCATTTCAGCAAAGGGAAGCGACAACACGCGCGCCTCGGACCCCGGCCGGTAGGCAGCGCTCTCGCGCCAGCTTTCGCCGTTGTCGAGATCGACATCGAACATATGGATCTTGTCGTAACGATTAAGGATCTTGCCATCAGGCCCGAAGAGGTAGCCGCGGTTGGCAAGCTTGCCGTCATCGAGCGCAATAGCGGTCGAGCCCACATGCATGAAGATGCCGAGCTCCCGGGCCAATTCCGAACCCGTCCGCACGATGACGTCATTGGTTTCGTCGCGAAGCAGTGCCTTGGCAGCGGCACGATCGCGCTGCAGCATGCCTGTCATCTCAGGTGTCTGCACATAGATCGCGCCCTGGCCCGCAGCGTCGCGGACGAGGCGCGCCATCGCGGCAGCGTTCCTCTCGGGATCGACGCCGGAGCACATCTGGATGGCGGCAGCCATAAACGTCATCGCACTTCCTTACGCGGCAAGCAGAGGATCAAGCCCGCCGGCCCGATCCAGCGCATAGAGATCATCGCATCCGCCGACGTGCTGCTCGCCAATGAAAATCTGCGGGAACGTCGTGCGGCCGTTGGCCTTGCCGATCATTTCCTGGCGAAGTTCCGGCGCAAAGGTCGCATCGTGCTCGACGAAATCCACGCCCTTTTCGGACAGCAGCGATTTGGCACGCGCGCAGTAGCCGCAGGCTTGGCGCGTATAAATGGTCACGGGTGCCATGGGGTCTCCAGACAATACGGTTATCTTTTCGTCATATAGTTTCTGAAAGAGCCCTTGCAAAGGTCAAAACCGTGATGTCCGCCGCTCCGGCCTTGCGCAGTACTTTTTGCCGCCGCGGCAACCGTGGCACCGGTCGTGTAGACATCATCGACAAGGACAAGCCGCTTGCCGAAGACGTCGTTGTCCCGCGCCTTGGCAATGGCAAAGACACCGCGAACATTTTCCTCGCGCGCCTCTGCGCCGAGACCCACCTGAGGGCGGGTGCGTTTGACGCGCATCAGCGTTGCCGGCAGAAGCGCCCTTCCGGATCGCTGCGCCAGATGACGCGCCAGCTCTGCAGCCTGGTTGAATTTGCGCGAGAACATGCGGCTTCGATGCAGCGGTACCGGCAGGATGGCGTCACACCGCTCCACCATCCCGTCACTCGCGCGTATGATCCATTCGGCCATCATTGGCGCGAGATCTGTTCGGTCGCGGTATTTCAGGCCATGCACCAACTGGCGCACCGGCTCGTCATGAAAGGCGGCTGACCGCAGCCGGTCGAACGGCGGCGGATTGGCAATCGCCTCGGAGCTGAGAATGCCGGAACCGAGATCATGCGAGAACGGTATCCCGAGGATTTCGCAATACGGCCGTTCGATGAAGCGCAGTCCGGACCAGCACGTCGGACAAAGGCCGTTGTGGCGACCGGTGGTGATGCCGCAAACCACGCATCCCGGCGGATAGACAAGGTCGACCAAGCGCCCGAAGGGACGCATTAGAAGCGTCCCATCCAACTTCATAGGCGATCGTCGTCTCCCAAGCCCCCACTGCCCCAACCCTCTCGCGAAAGCTTAGCGCGTTTCGCCTTCGAGGAAAATCGCCTTGCAGCACCGGTTCTGCGGGACTATGCACTGCGCCATGGATATGATCTTCGACCAGGCCCGGATCGCAGTAAACCGGCATCGCGCCCGTCTCCACCATGACCCTAAGGCGACCTTCCTTCTCGATATCGCCGCGGAAGAACTCGGCGAGCGTCTTGCCGTGGTCGAACGGACCTTCGAACATGCGGTCGAGCTGCATGGCGCCACCGGGGCTGCGGCCCGCGCTGCGATCGCAACCGGCAAGGTCAGGCAACTGACACGGGTCGAAAGCGAGCACGCCTATGCGGAAGCGGGCGAGGCTATCATCGAGGCTGCTCTGGAAGAGGTTCCCCTGGAGCCACAGTCGGCAAACCTCGTGCTGGCCCCGCTCAGCCTTCACTTGACCAACGACACGCCGGGCGTCTTCATCCAGATCCGTCGCGCCTTGAAACCCGATGGGCTCTTTCTTGCCGCGATCCCTGGATCGGGCACATTGCAGGAGCTTCGCGAGATCCTGCTGGCGACAGAAATCGAAATGACCGGAGGTGCGAGCCCACGGGTCATCCCTTTCGCCGACGTGCGCGACGTCGGCGGTCTCATGCAGCGCGCCGGTTTCGCCCTGCCCGTGATCGATGCAGAGACCTATACGGTCCGCTACGACTCGATCTTTCCGCTGATGAAAGACCTGCGGGCGATGGGAATGACCAATCCGCTTCTTGCGCGCAGCCGCAAACCTCTGACGCGCGCCTTCTTCCTACGGGCGGCTGAAATCTATGCCGAGCGATACGCCGATCCGGACGGCCGGATCAGGGCAACCTTCTCGATCATCTATGTCTCGGGATGGGCACCGCACGAAAGCCAGCAGAAGCCGCTTCGCCCAGGATCGGCGAAGGTGAGGCTCGCCGATGCGTTGAAGGTCGAGGAGCATAAGCTGAAGCAGTAGAAATCGGCTCAGTTCGGGAACTGGTTGGCGATATTGCTCAAAAGGCCGTTGATATCGCCACCAAGCGCCCGCGCTCCACCGATGAGAGCCACGGATATGAGGGCCGCAATCAGGCCGTATTCGATCGCGGCCGCGCCACGGACGTCTGCCAGAAATGCCCTTATTAGTCGCATGCCAACCTCGGCGCTAAAGCGGCAGTCCTTCATCACGTTGCGTCTGCCGCGGCAGCAACGCCAGTATCAGCAACCAGCTCCGCTTCCGTAACCCTGAACCACGCAAACAGAACCCGGCGTTTCCTGAAGCACGCTGCGGCGGATCGTGTAGCGTTTGCCGTTCTCGGTCTTCGGTATCGAGCCCGTTGTCATCGTATCGAATTCCGACGGCGCGCTGGCAAAGACGCTCGACCTGGACTTGTCAGCAAGCATCGGCGTCAAGATCAAAGTCAGGGCAACAACGGCCGTGCCAAACAGCAGCGCAATATTCAGCACTCCCGTTCTGCTCGATCCAGTCGAGGCCTGTTCTTTCTCTCTAACAGCTTTCCAGAAATCGTCGTCCATGCGTCAAGCCTTCTACACACACGCCAGTTGCTTGATTGAGGCCGATATTTGGCAGAAGGTGTTAAACGATCGATTAATATCCACACCCAAATTGGACGCTTATAGGATAATAATCAGAAGTTCCTAAAGTAAATCCTGCAACATCGGGATCAGGGGCTCGTCAGCGGGCGGCATCGGGTAGTCGCGCAGAGCTTGCGGCTTCACCCATTTCAACGCCTGCCCCTCTTTCCCGTGCGGAATTCCTTCATAGCGCCGGCAGACATAGAGCGGCATCAGCAGATGGAATTTCTCATAGGTATGGCTCGCGAAAGTCAGGGGCGCCAGGCAGGCGACCTTGGTCGTGATCCCGAGCTCCTCGTGAAGCTCGCGCACCAATGATGCCTCCGGCGTCTCGCCCGGCTCCACTTTGCCACCGGGAAACTCCCAAAGCCCCGCAAGCGATTTTCCCTCGGGGCGTTGCGCCAACAGAATTCGCCCGTCGGCATCGATCAGGGCACAAGCGGCAACGAGAAGGATGTTTCGGGCTGCCTCGCTCATCGTGACGGCTCCTGCCGCCAGTAGGAATAGCGGTAGGCTTCACGGAAGCCGAGCCGTTCGTAGAGTGCCAGGGCCGGAGCGTTCGTCGCCTTCACCTGCAACCAGGCGGAACGGGCGGTGCGCATCCTGGCCCAGCGCAGGGCCGATGTCAGGATTTCCATGCCAAGGCCCTCGCGGCGGCGCTCCTTGGCGACGGAGAGCGACATGATGCCGGCGAGGTCGTTGTCCTGAACGCAGAGAACAGTCGCAAGCGGCCCCGTTTCCGCATCTTCGATCATGAACAGGCCCGACGGCGGCTTGATCGCATTGATGATTTCGGCGAGCGCCGGCTTGAGCTTGGACGAGACGCCGTCGGTTGCCAGATTGGCATCCACGAAGCGGCCAATATCGTGAGTCGGCAGATGATCGAGCGTATCCGGCAGTTCCGCATGCGCAAGATCGCAGGTCATGACGATCGTCTCGTCGAAGGATGACCACTGCTGTTCCCGCACGAGGTCGATCAATACCGGCGAGGCGAGCGGCGTCTGACGCAGAACTGCCGGGCGGCCATAGGCTTCGAACTTGCGGCCTGCCTTGGCAAGACGGATTTCGACATCGCGGTGATCTGAAGGATCGAGCGGCACGATCGAATTCAGCCGATTGGACGGATGCCCCGCCGTCAGCCGTATCTGCCAACTGCCGTCGTACTGCACGGATGAGGCTGGCCAAGCCCGGAAGCCGACAGCCTCCAGCCTGCGCACGAGTGGCAGATTTGCCTTCTTGGATAATGCTTCAGTCAATGAAAAATCAGCTCCGGTAGTCACCGTTGATGGCGACATACTCCTTTGTAAGGTCGCACGTCCAGACCGTGGCGGTGCCGTTTCCAAGACCGATGTCGACCTTCACAGGAATATCCTGCTTTTTCATGACGTTGGTTGCAGCTTGCTCGGAATAGACGGCGTCGCGCTCGCCGTTGACGGCAACACGCACATCGCCGAACCAGATAGCCAGCCGATCGCGGTCGGCCATTTCACCGGACTTGCCGACGGCCATGACAATACGGCCCCAGTTGGCGTCCTCGCCGGCGGCCGCGGTCTTGACCAGCGGCGAATTGGCGATCGACAGCGCGATCTTCTTGGCCGCAGCATCGCTTTCGGCCCCAGTCACCGTGATCTCCAGCATCTTCGTCGCACCTTCGCCGTCGCGCACGACCTGCAGGGCAAGATCCTTCAGAAGATCATTGAGCGCAGCGCGGAACGAGGCAAGGCGGGCGTCATCGGCGCTCTCGACCCGAGCCTGACCGTACTCGGCAGCCGCGCCGGTGGCAAACAGCATCAACGTATCAGAGGTCGAGGTATCGCTGTCGACCGTCATCGAATTGAACGTCGGATCAACGCCCGCGGATAGGAGCGACTGCAAGGCGGCGGGAGCAATATCGGCATCGGTGACCACGAAGGAAAGCATGGTCGCCATATCAGGCGCAATCATGCCGGCGCCCTTGGCAATGCCATTGATCGTCACCTTCACGCCGCCGATCTCGGCACTGCGGGTGGCGACCTTCGGATAGGTGTCTGTGGTCATGATCGCCTTGGCGGCCTCGAACCAGAAGTCACCGGTCGCATCCTTGTGCATCTGGTCGAGAACGCCAGAGAACTTCGTCGCGTCCAGCGGTTCCCCGATGACACCGGTCGACGCGAGGTAGACCTCGTTCTCGCCGCAACCGACGGCAGCCGCCGCCGACTTTGCCGTCAGGGCAGTCGCGTCGCGCCCCTTCAAACCAGTGAAAGCATTCGCATTGCCGGAATTGACGACGACAGCGCGTGCTGTGCCATGCGGCAGGTTTGCGCGGCAGAAATCGACCGGCGCCGAAGGGCACTTCGAGCGCGTAAAAACGCCCGCGACTGCGGCCGGCTTGTCGAACACCATCATCAGTACGTCGGTGCGGTTCTTGTACTTGATGCCGGCTGAGGCAGTGGCCATGCGCACGCCGCTCAGGGCGGGCACATTGGCATATGATTTCGGAGCGAGCGGAGAAACGGAACCGGACATGGCAATCGACCTGGTGGCTGGAAGGATTTTCAGGGCGAAGTATAAGCCGGCTCGCCCTGCGGAAATACGACAACTGCTATAGTGAAGGGCCCGGAAGAACCGGGCCCTGAACTTTGGATTTTACTGCTGCGGCTGCGCGGCGGGTTCATCACCCGGCTGCGGCTGCTTGTTGGCGTCGTCATAGCCCTTGCGCAGCGCTTCGTCGGTGATCTCGACCTTGGACTTTTCCTTGGCAGTGGCGAGAAGCGCAAGGTACTTGTCGCGCATGACGAGCTGGCGAACCTGGTCCTTGACCTGATCGAAGGCTGGTGGAGCGGCGTCGCGCTTATCTTCGACCAGGATAACGTGATAGCCGAAATCGGTCTTCACGGGGGTCTTGGTGTAGGTGCCCTTGTCAAGGGCGAAGGCGGCCTCTTCGAATTCCTTGACCATGCGGCCCTTGGTAAAATAGCCGAGATCGCCACCGTCAGCCTTGTTCGGATCGGTGGACTTTTCCTTCGCCAGATCCGCGAAGCTCTTGCCGGCGTCCAGCTGCTTGATGACGTCCTTGGCCTCGTCCTCGGTCTTCACGAGAATGTGGCGGGCGTGAACTTCTTCCTGCTTCGGAAGTGCTGCGACTTCCTTGTCGTAGCGCGCCTTGACGTCCGCGTCGGTCACCGTGTCGACGACGTGCTTCTTGAAGTAGGCGTTGTGCAGTTCGCGATCAGCGAGATACTGCATGCGCTTCTTGAATTCGGCGTTCTGGTCGAGCTTTTCGGCCGTTGCGTCCAGCGCCAGCAGCTTGACGTCGATGGCGGCGGACAGGGCGGCGATCTTCTTCTGGTCGTCCGGCAGCTGGGCGAGCTGCGGGTCGAGATTGGCAACGGCCAGATCGAGATCGGACTGATGAATCTCGACATCGCCGACCTTGGCGACGACGGCATCCGGCTTGTCTTCCGCACGGACCGGCGCCTGGAACGCAACGAAGGTTGCGAACGCCATCACAGCGATTTTGTTGTAGTTCAACATCAAATAACCCTTCACAGTTACACCCACCGGCTTCAGCTTCGTGAATTCAGCCTGAAACAGCCATCAACACTGGAATGTGGCCTTTGTATATCAGCCAAATCCGTTGACATCATTCGACCCCCCTCTTATCTGTCACGCAACCTCGCGTCCAGAACAGTTTCCTGGCGTTTCGAGACGTGTGCCTGAAATTCGGCCGGGCAGCGGATAAGAAAAGCCGGGGAATATTATTGAGAAAGGACCAGTCATATGGTCAGCTTTGGCGGTATAGCCCGCAAAATATTTGGCTCTGCCAATGATCGCCGCGTGCGGTCCTTCCAGCCGAAAGTCGCAGCCATCAACGCCATCGAAGAAAAGACGAAGGCTTTGAGCGACGAGCAGCTGGCTGCCCAGACCGTCGAATTCCGCAAGATGCTGGCAGACGGCAAGACGCTCGACGACATCCTTGTGCCTGCGTTCGCCGTTGTGCGCGAGGCTTCGCGCCGCGTTCTCGGCCTGCGACCTTTTGACGTACAGCTGATCGGCGGCATGATCCTTCATGACGGCGACATCGCGGAAATGAAGACCGGTGAGGGCAAGACGCTTGTTGCTACGTTGCCGGTCTACTTGAACGCACTCGCCGGCAAGGGCGTCCACGTTGTCACCGTGAACGACTACCTCGCCCGCCGCGACGCCGCGACCATGGGCAAGATCTATGGCTTCCTCGGCCTGACCACGGGCGTCATCGTCCACGGCCTGTCGGACGAGGAGCGCGCTGCCGCCTATAACTGCGACATCACTTACGCGACCAACAACGAACTCGGCTTCGACTATCTGCGCGATAACATGAAGTACGAGAAGAACCAGATGGTCCAGCGCGGCCACAACTTCGCGATCGTCGACGAAGTGGACTCGATCCTCGTCGACGAAGCGCGCACGCCGCTGATCATTTCCGGTCCGCTGGACGACCGCTCCGACCTCTACAACACGATCGACGCCTTCATTCCGCAACTGAGCGAAGGCGACTACGAGATCGACGAAAAGCAGCGCTCAGCCAACTTCTCCGAAGAAGGCACCGAGAAGCTGGAAAACCTGTTGCGCCAGGCTGGCCTGCTGAAGGGCCAGTCGCTCTACGACATCGAGAACGTGGCGATCGTCCACCACGTCAACAACGCGCTCAAGGCCCACAAGCTGTTCCAGCGCGACAAGGACTACATTGTCCGCAACGACGAGATCGTCATCATCGACGAGTTCACCGGCCGCATGATGCCGGGCCGCCGCTACTCGGAAGGCCAGCACCAGGCTCTGGAAGCCAAGGAAAGGGTGACCATCCAGCCGGAAAACCAGACGCTGGCGCAGATCACTTTCCAGAATTACTTCCGTATGTACGGCAAACTCGCCGGCATGACCGGTACGGCGCAGACGGAAGCGGAAGAATTCGGCAACATCTACGGCCTCGAGGTTGTCGAAGTGCCGACCAACCTGCCGATCAAGCGTACCGACGAAGACGACGAGGTCTATCGGACCTTTGAAGAGAAATACAAGGCTATCATTGCCGAGATCGCGGACGCTCAGAAGCGCGGCCAGCCGGTTCTCGTCGGCACGACCTCGATCGAAAAGTCGGAACTGCTCGCCGAGATGATGCGCAAGCAGGGCTTCAAGGACTTCCAGGTCCTGAACGCCCGCTACCACGAGCAGGAAGCGTATATTGTCGCGCAGGCCGGCGTGCCGGGTGCGGTAACGATCGCCACCAACATGGCGGGCCGCGGTACGGACATTCAGCTCGGCGGCAACCTTGAAATGCGTGTCGAACGCGATCTTGGCGAGATCGAGCCCGGCCCCGAGCGCGACGCAAAGATCGAAGGGATCCGCGAAGAGATCAAGCAGCTCAAGGAGCAGGCACTTGCCGCCGGTGGCCTTTATGTCATCGCGACCGAGCGCCACGAGAGCCGCCGCATCGACAACCAGCTGCGCGGCCGTTCCGGCCGTCAGGGCGACCCTGGCCGTTCCAAGTTCTACCTGTCGCTTCAGGACGACCTGATGCGCATCTTCGGTTCCGACCGCATGGATAGCATGCTGCAGAAGCTCGGTCTCAAGGAGGGCGAAGCCATCGTTCATCCCTGGATCAACAAGGCTCTGGAGCGCGCGCAAAAGAAGGTCGAAGCCCGCAACTTCGACATCCGCAAAAACCTCCTGAAATACGACGACGTCCTGAACGATCAGCGCAAGGTGATCTTCGAACAGCGCCTCGAGTTGATGGAAGCGGCCAATATTTCCGAAACCGTCTCCGACATGCGCCGCGAGGTCATCGACGATCTCGTCGAGAAGCACATCCCCGAGCGCGCCTATGCCGAGAAGTGGGATGCCGTTGGCCTGAAGGAGCGGACAGCAGCCTTGCTCAACCTCGATCTGCCGGTTGAGGACTGGGTTAAGGAGGAAGGTATCGGCGAGGACAGCATTCGCGAGCGCCTGACGGAAGCATCCAATGCGGCTTTCACGGAAAAGGCCGAACGCTTTGGCGACGACATCATGCACTATGTCGAGCGCTCGATCGTCATGCAGACGCTCGACCACCTGTGGCGCGAGCATATCGTCAACCTCGACCACCTGCGCTCCGTCATCGGCTTCCGTGGCTACGCACAGCGCGATCCGCTGCAGGAATACAAGTCGGAAGCGTTCGAGCTCTTCACCTCGCTCCTGAACAACCTGCGTGAAGCCGTCACCGCACAGCTGATGCGCGTCGAACTCGTGCAGCAGGCACCTGCGGAGCCGGAACCTCCGTTCATGCAGGCGCACCACCTCGATCCGAATACGGGCGAAGACGATTTCGCGCCCGCGTTCCTGGCCTCGGAAGTGGTTGTCGCCCCGGAAAACCGCAATCCGACCGACCCGTCGACCTGGGGTCATGTCGGCCGCAACGAGCCTTGCCCCTGTGGCTCCGGCAAGAAGTTCAAGCATTGCCACGGCGCCTTCGCACAGGCTTGAGCCGGCCGGCAAGCTAGAAACAAGGCCCTCGCGACGGAAACGTCGCGAGGGTTTTTTTGTCCGCCCAGTTGTCGCTCGCGACCAGCCCCTTCACAACTCCTGATTTAATAATCAGCGTACACTTCAGCCACAGAACTGTCGCTTTGTTCGCCGAGTTTGCGAACATATTCATTTTGATTGTCCGAGGAAGAGATGAACGCTTGCGCCCGAGCGGTTCCCTATTTCAGCCAGTGGGAAACGGCGTCGATGACGCTGCCTGTGCTTGAAAGCGGCTCGTCTGCATTATTGAGCGATCCGCTCTGGCACCAGTCTGGCGCCGAGACGGTCGAAGAATATGCCCGCTGGGCGGTCAATATCTGCGGCATGGCATGCCTGAAGATGGCACTTGCCGCACGCGGCGAGATGCACCGGACCATCGACCTGGCACGGGCCTGCACTGCTTTTGGAGGGTACGTCGTCAACGAGGCGGATCAATCGATCAAGGGATTGATCTATGCGCCGTTCGTCACCTTCGTCGGGCGGGCCTTCGGGCTCAAGGCCGAAACGATCACCAATCTGCCGACCACTGATATTCCCGATTTGCTTCGCAGGAACACATTCTTCATCGCCTCGGTCAACAGCCAGATCCGGTGGCCGGATCGCGAGCCGCCGTCGCGCGGCGGCCATCTCGTACTGGTAACGGCGGCATCGCCCGGAACGATCCGTTTCCACAATCCATCCGGCCATGACGCTCAAAGCCAGGCAGACGTCGTACTGCCGCTCCCAACCTTCGACCGCTTCTTCGCCAATCGCGGCGTGGCCATCATTCTCTGACAACCTCAACAGACCCATCCGAGCAGAAAATCATCATGCCGAACACGCGTTCTACGGAAACTGACCGGCCCACAGCCTCGCGCCTGCGGGTCGCTGTCCTCTTCGGCGGGCGTTCGCCCGAGCACGATGTCTCAATCCTGTCGGCAATCAATGTCGTCAATGCGCTCGATCGTGACCGCTACGACGTTCTTCCCATCTACGTGACGAAGGAAGGGCGGTGGTTGCTGATGGCACGGCAGACGGAACTGTCGACCGCAGCAACCGTCGGCGACGCTCCGGAATTGACGCTGCTGCCCGGCGGTCGGGGCCGCCTGCTAGCCATTCCCGCGAATGCAGCTCCATACGAAGTTCCGCCGATCAACATCCTGTTTCCCGTCCTGCACGGCATGCACGGCGAGGACGGATCGGTACAGGGACTGGCCGCCGTCGCCCGCGTGCCGCTCGCAGGCTGTGGCATCCTCGGCTCGGCAACGGCCATCGACAAGGATATCGCCAAGCGCCTGTTGAAGGAGGCTGGTCTACCGGTCGCGAAGGCCGTCTGCATCGAACAAGGCGCGGAGCCGCCCTTCGCTGATGTTGTAAAAAAACTCGGCCTTCCGCTTTTCATCAAGCCCGCGCGCCAGGGCTCTTCCGTCGGCGTCAGTAAGGTAGCCGACGCCGACAGCTACGCCGCCGCCCTCGCCGAAGGCTTCAGGCACGACCGCAAGCTGCTGGCAGAGGAATTCATCACCGGCCGCGAGATTGAATTCAGCGTGCTCGAACACGCCGATGGTTCGCTCTTCGTATCACTGCCCGGCGAGATAGTGCCCACCGAAACCCACGGCTTTTATAGCTACGAGGCCAAGTATATCGACGAGAATGGCGCAGCGCTCAGAGTTCCCGCACAACTGCCGACGGAGATCGGGGAAGAACTGCGCCGCACAGCGACCAATGCCTTCAAAGCGCTCGGCTGCGATGGAATGGCGAGGGTCGATTTCTTTCTCACGCCCGACATGTCCTTCGTCGTCAACGAACTCAACACCATACCCGGCTTCACCAATATTAGCATGTATGCCAAGGCCATGGCCGCCAGTGGCGTCAGCTATGCCGAAGTTCTCGACCGACTGATCGAACGTGCGCTTTCCCATGCAGGCCGCTGATTTCTGGCGTTCCAGCCGTTGGCACGAATGACGGTGTCACAACCGTTTCTTAACGCCGTTCTGCCAAGACTTCGACGACGATTTGCCTGAAGAGTTTTGCGTGTTTGTGATGGCGGTCATTGAGACGGCGGAGAAGATGCTGCCTGCGGGTCTGCGCCCGGCGGGAAGTCGCCTGCTGCGCTCGTTTGTGACCGCTCTGACTGCGCGCGGCGATAAGGCTACAGCTCAGCGCATGGCGCTGACCGCCTTTTCCATCCGCATCGTCAGCGCCGCCCTCGCCTTTCTGTCGCAAATCGTATTGGCCCGCCTCATGGGCGAATATGAGTACGGAATTTTTGTATTCGTCTGGGTGCTGATCGTCCTCTTCGGCGATCTTTCATGCCTGGGCTTCCACACCGCCGTCGTGCGGTTCCTGCCGCAATACAAGGCGGCCGGCTCTTTTGAGAAGATCCGCGGACTGACCGGCACCGCCCGCATCTTCGGATTGCTCTCCGGCACGGCCGCTCTTGTCATCGGCATGATCGCCCTGCATCTCTTCCGCGACAGGATCGAGGGTTATTATGTCATCCCGATCTTCCTCGGACTGGTCGCCATGCCGATGATCGCCCTCGGTGATATTCTCGAAGGCACGTCGCGGGCCAATCACTGGCCTGTCATGGCGTTGAGTCCTGCTTACATCGTACGGCCGGTCCTCATCATTCTTTTCATGCTGACTGCGATCGGGCTTGGCGCGCCGCGCACCGCGATGACGGCGATGCAGGCCGCACTCATCGCGACCTATGTCACCACCGTCGGCCAATACCTCGCAACGCTCTTGCGACTGCGCCGCCATTACCACGAGGGTCCGCGCGAGGTCGACTTTCTCGGTTGGCTTGGTGTCGCCTTCCCAATCTTCCTTATCGAGGGGGTCAGCTTCCTGTTGACCAATTCTGATGTGGTCGTAGTCGGCATCTTCCTCGAACCGCACGACGTCGCGATCTATTTCGCCGCCGCCAAGACGATGGCGCTGGTCCATTTCATCAATTTCTCCGTGAAGGCGGCATCCGGTCCGCGCTTTTCAAGCCTCATCGCCGAGGGGACACGCGAGCAGCTCGCGGCTGCTGCGATCGACGCCGCGCGATGGACCTTCTGGCCCGCGCTCGCCATCGGCCTGGCCGTTGTCGCCGCCGGCCATTTTCTGCTCTCGCTCTTTGGCGGCGCTTTCACCGCCGGCTATATCGTGATGGCAATCCTGCTGGCGGGCATCCTCGCCAAGGCCCTGGTCGGACCAGCGGAAACGCTGCTGATGATGGCTGGCAAGCAGAACGTCTGCGTTCTGCTCTATGCCGGAGCGCTGGCAGCGAACATCAGCCTCAACCTGCTCCTCATCCCAAGACTGGGTACCGAGGGTGCGGCGATCGCCACGGCCTCGGCCATGGGCGTCGAAGCCATCCTCCTGCATTTTGCCGTCCGGCGCGCGCTTGGAATTATGCTTTTCGCATTTGCCACGCCTCCGGCCAAAACAGACATGGAAGCCTGATATAATGGTGCGCATTCCTCCAGCTACCGAAACGACCGATGTCACGACGAACCGCATGGTTCATGAGCTAGCGGCTCTCGATTTCGACATGCCACGGCCGGATGCGCGCGTTGAAGTCGGCCGTTCGGGCCGTGAACTCTGCCTCTATTCCGGCAAGCTCGGCTACGAACTGCAGGAAGAGCTCGATTTCCTCTCCAACCGAGCGATGGAGCCGAATGTCTTCTTCACCGGTCGCTTCCTCGCCCCGGCCATGCCGCGGCTGGATGATAGAGAGGTGAACTTCGCCCTGTTGCGGGATCTGAGCGACACGCGAAGCCGGATGCGCTTCCTGATGCCGTTCTCCATCGAAAAACCCGGCTTCGCCGTCGGCCCCTCGATCGTACGGGTCTGGTCGAACGGCTTTGCACCGCTCGGCACGCCGCTGGTCGATACCGAGGATGCAGGCGAAACGCTGGACAATCTCTATGACGGCCTGACCCATCGGGACCTGCGCCTGCCCCCAATTCTCGTGCTGCCGGATGTCAGGCTGAACGGGCTCTTTGCCCGCATGGCAAGGGCGGTCGCCATCGGCCGCAACCTGCCGATCACCATCGCCAATCCCTATCAGCGCGCCATGCTGCAGAGCGACGAGGAAGCAACCGTCTATCTGCGCGACGCGATTTCTTCGTCGCATCTGAAGGAGATGCGGCGGCAATGGCGTCTGCTCGAGGACTTGGGCACGGTGGTTTATAACGTCGCCCGCCAGGCGCGTGAAGTCCACGCGCGTTTCGAAGAGTTCCTTGCGCTCGAGGCCGGCGGCTGGAAGGGCAAGAAGCGCAGTGCGCTGGTGACCGATCGCTACCACACCGCCTTTGCCCGAGAGGCGGTTTCCAACCTCGCCGCCGTCGATGCCGTTCGTGTCCACACGATCGACCTCAACGGCAAGGCAATCGCCTCGATGGTGGTCTTGATGATGGGCGGCGAGGCCTACACCTGGAAGACGGCCTACGACGAAGCCTATGCGCGCTACTCGCCAGGCAAGTTGCTGATGGGCGAGGTGACCGAATGGCACCTTGACGACGCCAACATCGTTCGTTCCGACTCCTGCGCCATCCCCGATCACCCGATGATCAATCGCTTCTGGAAGGAGCGGGAGGAGATGGGCACGATGGTAATCGGGCTGAACCAGAACGGCGACCGGGACGTGCGCCAGGTGGCCGCCCAGCTCCATATGTACAGCAGCACCCGCAACGTCGCGAAGATGCTGCGACAGAAGATCATGTCACTCGCCCGGCGTGGAAAGTCTCCCCAGTGACGTCAGGTCACGCCAGAGCCGTCAGCCGGCAGCGGCCCGCTCCCTGAGCAGGCGCCGGATGACCTTGCCTGTCGTGGTCAGCGGCAGTTCCGGGACAAATTCCACTTCGCGCGGATACTCGTGCATCGAAAGCCGCAACTTCACCCATTCGCTGATCTCGGACGCCAGCTGTTGGCTTGGCTCGAATCCTGGCGCCAGCACGACATAGGCCTTGACGATCTCGGTGCGAACGGGATCGGGCTTGCCGATGGCTGCGGCCAGCTGCACGGCGGGATGGCCGATGAGGCAGTCCTCGATTTCGGCTGGCCCGATCCGATAGCCTGAGGAGGTGATGACATCGTCATCCCGCCCGAAGAAGGTGACGTAGCCGTCCGCATCCTGGCGCCCGATATCGCCTGTCAGAAGCCAATCGCCGACAAACTTCCGCTCGGTCGCCCCGACGTCGTCCCAATAGCCGAGAAACATCACGGGATCCGGGCGGCGGATGGCAATCTGCCCAGCTTCGCCAACAGGAAGCTCCTTGCCGGCTTCGCTGACGATGGCCACACGATGCCCGGGTACCGGGCGTCCGATTGCGCCGGGACGACTGATTCCGATCGCGGCGCTCGACGAAAGCACGAAATTGCACTCCGTCTGGCCGTAGAACTCGTTGACCGTAATCCCGAGCGTCCGCTTGACCCATTCCAGCGTTTCGGCACCGAGCGACTCGCCCGCTGCGCCGATGGTGCGCAAGACGAGATCATATTTGGCACGTGGATCTGGCACCGATTTCAGTAGCCGCAAGGCCGTCGGCGGAATGAAACCGTTGCGCACCTTCATTTCGGCCATGATGCGATAAGCCATGTCGGCATCGAATTTCTGCGCCGGCGAGGAGACGACGGGAACACCGAGCAACAGGCTGGGCAGCAGCGCATTCAGCAAACCGCCAGCCCAGGCCCAGTCCGAAGGTGTCCAGACCTTGTCTCCGGCCTGCGGAAATCCCTCATGGGCAAACTGCATGCCCGGTATGTGCCCCGCCAGCACCTGATGACCGTGAAGCGCGCCCTTCGGCGGACCGGTCGTTCCCGACGTGAAGATCATCAGCGCCGGATCGTGGGGCGCGGTTTTCGCGACCTCGAACACCGGGGGATGGCTTTCGACCAGCGCTGAAAAGTATCGCACGCCCTGTCGATCGCCGTCGACGCAGATCACTTCGGAGAGGTCAGGTAGTCGCTCGCGGATATGACTGATGCGGTCGAGCCCGAATGTGTTGGTGATGACGACGGAAGCGCCCGCGGTCCGCAGCCGGTATTCCAGCGCCTCGACGCCGAAGAGCAAGGCCAACGGCAGTGCGATCGCGCCGATCTTGTAGATCGCGACATGGGCGATAACGGTCTCGAACGACTGCGGCAGGAGTAGCGCGACCCGATCACCCTTCTTCACGCCCAATGACACCAGCGCATTGGCGAAGGAGGCCGACCGATCGGCCAGCTCGCGGTAGGTCATGGAGAGGTGATTGCCGTCAGGGCTGAAGTGCTCAAGGCAAACGCGATCAGGCACCCGCGCCGCCCATTCGTCGCTCACCGCGCGGCCGATATTGAAATCCTCCGGCATTTCCCAGGCGAAATCACGGTAAAGGTCTTCGTAGCGATCGCGCTGCGGTAGTCTCATCGGCGGAAATCCAGTCAAATGCTGCAGCAGCTAACACCGAGAGCCCGGCACACGCAAGCGCGAGACCTTGCGATGGCTTCTCGATGGTCACAAAACTTTTGTGTGAGGAGCAGACACTTTCAAGCTTGCCGCGCTAGATCAAAGGGCGCTGGGTAGCGACTCGTTTGGAGCAATTTCATGGATTACGTCAAATTTGGCGGCACTGGCTTGGAAGTGTCGAAGATCTGCCTGGGTTGCATGACCTTCGGCGAACCTGGCCGTGGCAACCACAGTTGGACACTCGGCGAAGAAGACAGCCGGGCATTGATCAGACAGGCGCTCGATCTCGGCATCAACTTCCTCGACACCGCCAACACCTATTCGGACGGCTCCTCGGAGGAGATCGTCGGGCGCGCGATCCAGGACTTTTCGAAGCGGGACGAGATCGTGCTCGCGACCAAGGTCTTTAACCGCATGCGTCCGGGGCCGAACGGCGCCGGCCTCTCGCGCAAGGCGATCTTCGACGAGATCGACAACAGCCTGCGTCGCCTTGGCACCGACTATGTCGACGTCTATCAGATCCACCGGTTCGATTATACGACGCCGATCGAAGAAACGCTGGAAGCCCTGCATGATGTCGTGAAGGCAGGCAAGGCGCGCTATATCGGCGCCTCCTCCATGTATGCCTGGCAATTCGCCAAGATGCTCTATACCTCGCGCGCCAATGGCTGGACGCCATTCGTCAGCATGCAAGATCATCTGAACCTGCTCTACCGGGAGGAAGAGCGCGAAATGCTGCCCTTCTGCCAGGATCAGAAGATCGCCGTCATTCCCTGGAGCCCGCTCGCCCGCGGTCGGCTGACGCGCGACTGGGATGAGAAGACGACCCGCAGCGAGACGGACGAATTCGGCAAGACGCTCTACAAGCAGGCGGAAGACGCCGATCGTACCATCATCGGCGTTGTCGGAAAGCTGGCCGAAAAACATGGTGTCTCCCGTGCCCAGATTGCGACCGCCTGGATCCTGCAGAAGGGCGCCGTCACGGCGCCGATCATCGGCGCGTCGAAAGCCAAGCACTTGGCCGACGCCGTCGCCGCACTGTCCGTAAAGTTGGCCCCAGAAGACGTCGCCGCGCTCGAGGAACCCTATGTTCCCCACAGGGTCGAAGGTTTCAAATAACGCGACAGTTTGGAGAGTTGCCGGTCGCGGGCGTTGAGCCGGCGACCGCGGCCACTTCCGTTCAAGGATATTGCCATGACGACGATCCCCTTCGAAGCGCGCCGCTTTCAATCCACGGCCGCCTACTACACGCGCTATCGCGTTCCCTATCCCGATCAACTCATCGGGCAGGTTGCCAAGTGCGCGTGGCCGGCGAGCGTGTGCTTGACCTTGGTTGCGGCCCCGGTCAGCTCGGCATTGCCTTCGCGCGGCTGGCCGGAGCAACGGTCACTGGCCTCGATCCGGAACCGGAAATGCTGGAGGCGGCGCGGACGGATGCAGCCGCCGTCGGTGTCAACGTCACCTTCATCAAGGGCTCTTCATACGATCTCGGCCCGCGCTTTGCGCCGCTCAAGATGACGGTCATGGGGCGTTCGTTTCACTGGATGGACCGCCCCGCGACGCTGAAGGCTCTCGATGAAATCACCGTGACTGACGGTTGCGTGGTGCTGTTCGGCGATCGCCACATCTCCTCGACGCCCGACTGACGGCAGGCCGTCAACGAGATCGCCGAGAGCTTCGCACCGGAGCGCAATGCCAATCGCGAACGGCGGAAAAGCCCGGATTGGATTGAACATGAAAGCATCCTCCTTCGCTCGCCCTTCGGTGATCTGGAGCGGATCTCCGTTGTGAGGGAGCGCAAGCTCTGCCTCGACGATATCGTTGGCCGCGCCTTCTCGACCTCGGTGACATCGCCACAGGCGCTTGGCGCAAAGACGGCAGCCTTCGAGGCCGAGCTTCGCGCCACCCTCCTCAAGCTTTCGCCCGAGGGCAGCTTCCTGGAGGTGGTGGAGATCGGCGGCCTGATCGCACGCCGCGGCTAGCCCTCGGTCCTGTTCTCAAGGGAAAGTGCATCGCGAGTCGCATAGAGAAAGCTGTCGGAGAGTTCACGGCTCTCGACGGCTCGCGCCAGGATCACCGCACCCATCATCGCTGCAAGTGTCGTAAAGCCCTTCTCGCGCCGTTCGTCTGGCGTTTTACCGGACACAATCTCGGACAGAATATCAACGAGCATCGAAAGCCCATCGTTGAATGTCTCGCGCATCGCACCGTGACTGCGACTGACTTCCTGGGCAAGCGAAGCGAAAACGCAGCTGCCGCCTGGGTCGTCAACGCTGCAGCGCGACAGATAGTGATTGAGCAGCGCATCCAACGGCCGCTCCGGCGCCGACGCGATGATCTCGTTCCAGCGAATCTTCACCTTCTCGATCAATGCGCGGCTCACTTCCAGCGCCAGTTCTTCCTTGGATTCGAAATGGCCGTAGAATCCGCCATGCGTCATCCCGGCAGCCTTCATGATCTCGGCGACGCCTATGCCGTCGAAACCCTTTTCACGAAACAGCACCCCGGCAACCGTCAGGATTTTCTCGCGATTCTCGGCAAATTTCTCTCGGCTGACCCGCATTCGGTTCTCCGCAATTAGCAGCTTGACAATTTATATGACGCCCATCATCAATACACAACAATTATGATGACCATCATCTAAAAGCTTCCGATAGTCTCCGGCAACCTCAAAACGGAACGGCCACATGGTATCGACTGCACTTGCTTCATCTCTGGCGCGACGCAACATCCACTATGGATGGGTGGTCGTTGCAGCAACCTTCCTGACCATGCTGGTGACCGCTGGCGCGATGGGCGCCCCCGGCGTCCTCATCAAGCCGCTCCAGGACGAGTTCGGCTGGGAAACTTCGCAGATATCTTCCGCGCTCGCCGTCCGGCTGATTCTGTTCGGGCTTATGGGACCGTTCTCGGCCGCTTTCATGAACTATTTCGGCATCCGCAAGGTTATCGTCTTCGCCATGATCCTGATCGGCGGCGGCTTCGTCGGCTCGCTCTTCATGAGCGAACTCTGGCAGTTGCTCCTGCTCTGGGGAATCGTCGTCGGCTTCGGCACCGGGCTGACCGCAATGGTGCTCGCCGCAACCGTATCCGCCCGCTGGTTCACCAAGCATCGCGGCCTCGTGGTAGGCATGCTGTCGGCGAGTTCTGCGACGGGACAGCTGGTCTTCCTGCCACTGATGGCGGAGCTGACGGAACGCTACGGTTGGCGCGCAACAGTCTTTCTGGTCTGCGGCATGATCATGTTCGCCGCACTCATCGTACTGGCCTTCATGCGCGACCGCCCTTCCGACCTCAACCTGCCCGCCTTCGGCGAGGCACATATCACGCCACCGCCGCCAACCGAATCCGGGCTGCTGGCGATGCTGGCAACGCCGGTCACGGTTCTCAAGGAGATCTCCGGCACCTCGACCTTCTGGATCCTGTTTGCCACCTTCTTCATCTGCGGTCTCAGCACCAACGGCCTGATCCAGACGCATTTCGTCACGCTCTGCGGTGACTTCGGTATCATGCCGGTGGCTGCAGCCAGTGTTCTTGCCGTGATGGGCATCTTCGATTTCTTCGGCACGATCGGCTCCGGCTGGCTTTCGGACCGCTTCGACAATCGCTGGCTGCTCTTCTGGTACTACGGCCTGCGTGGCCTGTCGCTGCTGTTCCTACCCTTCAGCAATTTCAGCTTCTACGGACTGTCGATCTTCGCGATCTTCTATGGCCTCGACTGGATCGCCACCGTGCCGCCGACCGTCAAGCTTGCCGCCGACCGTTTCGGTCGCGAAAAGGCGGGCCTCGTCTTCGGCTGGGTTTTCACAGGCCATCAGCTGGGAGCAGCGACCGCCGCCTACGGCGCCGGCTGGTCGCGCACTGAACTGCAGAGCTATCTGCCCGCCTTCTTCATTGCCGGCGCCTTCTGCCTGCTCGCTTCCGTCCTCGCGATCACGCTGAAGAAGTCCGCCGTCCATCAACCCGCCGCCGCCGTCGCGCATTGATACCGTTTCCGGCCGAACGTCGCGAGCCGGAAACTCCAACAAATCAAGCCGAGAACTTCGCCCGCCGTCTTGCGCGCGCGGGCGAACGCATGCTAGACAGCCGCCTCGTCGGTATCCGTTGCCCCATTGGCGGAATTGGTAGACGCGCTCGACTCAAAATCGAGTTTCGAAAGAAGTGCTGGTTCGACCCCGGCATGGGGCACCATCCCGACAATACGCCAGTGATCTGACTTCATTTTTTTTGGCGTTTTGTCTCAAGCACGCAAAACCTCGAAATCAGTCTCACTAGGCGGACAGCTCTTTGGCTTGCGCATTGATCTTCCCGCAGGCATCCTCGAACGGATCACGCATTGGCACCAGAGGCGAGGCGCCGAGGAGAAGAAGGGCTTTCAGATGTTGCCATCCGCCTTCCTCGCCCAGAACCGTCGCATAGGATGTCATCGGCTCGCGTAGCTCACCAGCATACAGGCGTTCGTATTCCGCGAAATTTCCGAAATTGTCGCGATTGCTGTCCGAGGGGTGGAAGGTTTCTGCCGCAGCGCCTTCAGCAAGGATTACTTGGTGTGTCGCGAGCAGGACGGCGTAATACTCAATCGTCATATCGTCGCACGGTGCGATCGGCGCGATTGTCGTGCCGTTTACGAGATCCTTCACTCGGATAAGTACGCCATTCAGGAACAGAGCATGGCCGGGTGACAGGTAGAGATCGGAACGTGGCGTGCCATCGCCCAGTGCATCACGTGCCACTCGAATCGGTACGACGCCTTCCTGCCAGCACGCGCCTCGCTTCGTAAATACCTGCCGACCGACCCACTTGATTGGGCTGGTTTCTCCTTCCAGAAGAACAACGCGATCCCCCGTCTGCAGGTCCTCGACACGCTTTTCGCCGCAATCCGTAAGGATTGACGTCCCACGCAGAAAGCACTGCGCACCGCCGCCAGAGTTGCCATTCCCGCCAGAGTTGCCATTCCCGCCAGAGTTGCCATTCCCGCCAGAGTTGCCATTTCCGCCGGAGTTCCCGTTCCCGTTACGTGGGCCCGCTCTCACCGGCAAAGACGACGCTGCCATTGTAAGGACCGCCACGCTTGCAAGGCGAGCGCCAGCAGCAGCCGCCACGCCCAGAAACCGTCGGCGCGCGGTATTGCGTGGCAGATTCGGATCTTGGAAATAAGGCATCCTGACGCTCCTTGCTAAACGGGATCGAAACAGCGTTGGACAATCGATAATACGCCTTCCACCTTTTCTCGCTAAGTCGGCAGAAAGGCTTAGTACGAAACGTGCTCATCCAGGGACCGGAGCTTCTCGTCCAATGTAGGGGCTGTGAGGCGCGCTTTAGCCGATGAATTCGGGCCCGCGACAGACATCGCGGAGAAGGACATAACGATCCCCTAAGCTATTGCTATGTCTGATAATTTCGAAGGGTCATAATTTCGTGCGCGTGCCACACCCCGGCATGCGGCAGCCACTGGCAGATGCCACGCAAGATCAGCGCTCGATCCGCTCCGCCCGCGTCTCGGCAAGACGAGCGGCATCGCATGACATGCTTTAGTGGAAGCTCCCAACGAATACGACGCCCAGGGAGATAAAGATCACCGCCCCCACAAGCGCGACAAGCTTCCCGATTGCGCCGGGGACCTGGACACCCGAGGCCTCGATCTTGAATGCCAGATAAAGCGGGAACGCCACGAAGAAGATCGAGATCCACTTCGGACGCATGATCGTCGCATCGACGGCGAGCATGATCACGTAGACCAGAAACATGCTGATGACGAGCATCCGGCCGATGACCCTCGTCCATTCGCTGCTGGTGCCAAGGATCGTCCGGATATGGCCACGATAGACAATGGCGAGGATAGCGAGCGTCAACGCCGAACATTTGACGATCGCTCCCAACAGCTCCCAGGCCGCAACCACTTGCTCGGGCATCCCGGCGCTAGCGGCTGCCCGCAAATTTTTCAGCGTGTCGCCGGTCGCCAAATCCAGATGGGTCACGATCCAATAAACATGCGGGGCCGCGACGATGAGACCAACCGCGATGGTCACCGCCAGCCGCCAGTTGAAGACCAATCGCCGCAGGCCAGGTTCGAGAAGGAGCGCTGCAACCGTCGCGACCGGGACGATCGCAAAGTTGTACTTGGCAAGGAATCCCAACCCGGCTGCTGCGCCGAGAAGTGCATAATTGCCGGTCGACGGTCGTTCCGCCATCAATGCCAGTACGTAGAGAAAGAACGCGACGACAGCGAAGGCGCCGACGCTGTGAGTTAGATCCCGCTGCGAGAGCAGAAAGACCACAGGCAGGCTCAGGAAGCCGAGGGGGGCGATCCATGCAGTTTCGCGCTTGCCCATCACCTTGCGGGCCGCGAGACAGAGAAAGATGCAACTCAGCAGCAGCGTCCCGTTCTTTACGAACGCCAGCGTGTCGACCGAGGCGCCGAAGATCTTGGCGAAATAGTAGAATAGCCAGTCGTAGAGCGGCGGCTGGTCGCCGTAGCCCAGTTGCAAGGAATGCGAGAGCCTGATCTGCTCTGCCTCGTCGGACGCCAGATCGCCACCACGCAAGAGTCGAAGAACGAAGCTGGCGCTAAAGTATGTGGCGAGCAGGAGCACGGGCAGGAGTGTGCTTAGACGCGTGGCACGCCTTGTGGAAAGGTATGAACTATCAACAGTATCAGTCAACTTCTGCCCGTATGCGCTCGGTCTAAACAAGTATTCAGGACGAAAATATGCAACTGCTCTAATGGAGAGTATAGCGCTTCACCTGCAATTTCAGGGGTTCTCCAGCATCGTTCAGAAGCTGGGTGTTGCCGCAGGGCAACGCTTTCTCATCTCGTCGTTTGCAACATTGCTGCCTCAATCGGGCTCTACCCAGCAATTGGCCCGACGCGGCAAATCAACTGTTTAATTTCTTCGGCGTTTCGGCCACACTGCGCCCGCCAAGAGGGAAAGCGCACGCGTGCATCAGGAAGTATCGCTTATTGCAACAGTTGCCGTGAGTTTCGTCTGCGCGGCGATACTCGGCTATCTCGCCGATCGAGTGCGTCTGCCGCCGCTTGTCGGATACTTGTTTGCAGGCATCGTGATGGGCCCTTTGACGCCCGGCTTCGTCGCTAATGCCGAGCTTGCCAGCCAGTTGGCGGAGATGGGCGTCATCCTGTTGATGTTCGGCGTTGGCTTGCATTTTTCGACCGCCGACCTGCTTGCCGTGCGCGGGATTGCCGTGCCGGGCGCAATCGCGCGGATCGTCGTCGTTACCCTGCTCGGTATCGGGCTCGCCAGCTGGTGGGGCTGGAACCTTGGGGCGGGAATCGTCCTTGGACTCAGCCTGTCAGTAGCAAGTACAGTTGTGCTGTTGAAAGCCCTGGAGGAGCGGAACCTGCTCAACTCCGCCAGCGGCCGCGTCGCCGTCGGCTGGCTGATCGTCGAAGACCTTGCCACGGTCCTGGCACTGGTGCTTCTGCCTGCCGTCGCCGAATTGCTCGGTGGTCATGCGACCGCGGGCGGCCTTGCCCACAACGCCGGGCTGCCGCTTCCGCTGACGATAGCGCTGACGCTGGTGAAGGTTGGTGCCTTTGCGGTCATGGCAATCTTTCTAGGGCCGAAGATCGTCCCTTGGCTCCTGACGCTCGTGGCGAGAACCGGTTCGCGCGAACTTTTCACCCTGACGGTCCTCGCAATAGCGCTTGGCATCGCGTTCGGCTCGGCGAAAGTCTTCGGCGTTTCGTTTGCGCTCGGCGCCTTCTTCGCAGGCGTGGTGATGAGCGAGTCCAACCTCAGCCATCGGGCCGCAGCCGATTCGCTGCCGCTTCAGAATGCCTTTTCGGTGCTGTTCTTCGTCTCGGTCGGCATGCTGTTCGATCCGTCGATCCTGGTGCGGCAGCCGATGGCTGTCATCAGCGCGCTGGCGCTGATTGTCGTCGGCAAGACCATCGTCTCCTTCCTCATCGTCGTCATGCTTCGCTATCCGATCGGCATGGCACTGACCGTGTCAGGCGGACTGGCGCAGATCGGCGAATTCTCGTTCATTCTCGCCAGCCTCGGCGTTTCTCTCGGGCTGCTGCCAAGTGACGGGCAGGACATCATCCTCGCATCCGCAATCATTTCGATCACGCTCAATCCGCTCGTCTGCTTGGGTGCCGAAGCGCTGCATACCCACGTGCACACCAGATGGCCGGTGCTCAGCAATCGCTTCGGTCGCCGCCGGCACGAGGCGCTCGGCCGCGAGCTTGAAAAAATCCGAGCGATCAACGAAGCCCGCGAGCACAAGCATCAGCTCGAGATGGAAGAACTTATCGAAACCTTCCCGCTGTTTGCCAAGGTCGATGAAGATTCGCAGGAGGAGTTGCTGCTCCTCTTTCGGCCGAAATCCGCCCTGCCGGGCGAACGCGTGGTGCGCAAGGGCGACCGAGGCGATGGCATGTATTTCCTGTCATCGGGCGCAGTGGAAGTACAGCTACCGGGCGAGCCGATCCGGCTGGAGCCGGGCGCGTTCTTCGGCGAGATGGCGCTGCTCAGCGGCGGACGACGCACCGCGGACGTCGTTGCCGTGGATTTCTGCCAGTTCTTTGTGCTCGAAAGACGTGATTTCAACATGTTCACGGCAAAGCATCCCGTTCTGCGTCAGGCCGTCAGCGAAATGGCGCGCGAACGAACCGAAATGAACGTCATGCGGCAGAAGAGAGATCAGCCCTCCAGCGTCGACTCCTGAGCTCATCGCCGCCGTTTGATCACGAAGATTTTTGGCACGTCACCCTACGAACGACACAGCAAGCATTTACAGCGGCGCAGACGCCCCATAAAGCTCATGCGCTCGAAGCGAAAGGATCGGAATGCTCCGCAGACTCTACGACTGGACCATGTCACTCGCGGGCCGGAAATCGGCCGAAGTCTGGCTCGCCGTTATAGCCTTCGTCGAAAGTTCTGTCTTTCTGGTTCCTGCCGACGTTCTCTACCTGCCGATGGGGCTCGCAAAGCCGGAACGCGCCTATCGCTACGCGCTGGTCGCAACCGTTGCATCCGTCCTGGGCGGCATCGCCGGCTGGGCGCTCGGCTACTATGCCTATGATGCGATCGCTCGCCCGGTTCTGGAATTCTACGGAAAGCTTGGCGCCTTCGAGCAGCTCAGGCTCTATATCCACGATGAGTGGGAAATCCTGCTGTTGCTGCTCGTCACCTCCGGCCTGGCGCATCTGCCGCCGATCAAGGTCGTGACGATCCTTGCCGGCGTCATTCACATGAACCTTGGCTTCTTCGTTATTTCCGCGATCATCGCACGCGGTGCCCGCTTCTTCTTCCTCGCCTGGCTGCTGCGCCGCTATGGCGAGCCGATCCGCCACTTCATCGAGAAGCGCCTTGCGCAGGTTACAGGCATTGTTGCCGCCGTCGCCATCGCCCTCGGGATTGCCTATAAACTATTTGCCCACTGAGCTATTCGCGCGGAGTCCGTTCATGCCTGCCTCGTTTTCCCTTGCTCGCCCGGTCGTCGGCTACTCGCTGGTGCTCGCACTAGGCATGGCGGTCGTCGTCGGAACTGCACTTGGCTTTCAATATATCGGCGGCTACATCCCCTGCGCGCTCTGCCTGCTGCAGCGCCAGCCCTACTATTACGGCATTCCGGTCGCGATCCTCGGCGCGGTTGCCTCCGCAGTCGGCCTTCCAAGCTGGATCGGCCGGGCATTCCTGCTTGCCGCCGGCATGCTTATGATTGTCGGCGCCGGCATGGGCGTTTATCACTCCGGTGTCGAGTGGCAGTTCTGGGAAGGGCCGGCGACCTGCTCCACGACGGCAGGCAGCATGACGCAGAATGCCGGCGACCTGCTGGGCGAGCTGAACAGCATCAAAGGCCCCTCCTGCACAGACGCCGCGTTGCGCGTCCTCGGCCTCTCCTTCGCAGGCTGGAACGTGGTCACAAGTCTTGTCCTGGCGGCTTTCGCCTTCATCGGCGTCCGTAAGACGGCCTGAGCCTGTCTGAGTAGAGACTGATCAGGGCTGCAGTTCGCTATCCCAGTAGAGGTAGTCGAGCCAGCTGTCGTGCAGGTAGTTCGGCGGGAAAAGCCTGCCGTTATTGTGCAGGTCTTGCACCGTCGGCTGGTACGGCTTCTGACTCGGGAACATGCCTGCCTGCTTCGGCAGCTTGCTGCCTTTTCTCAGATTGCAGGGGGAGCAGGCAGCTACGACATTTTGCCATGTCGTTTCGCCGCCATGGGCACGCGGGATGACGTGGTCGAAGGTCAGGTCATCGTGCTCGCCGCAATACTGGCATTCGAACTTGTCGCGCAGGAACACGTTGAAGCGCGTAAAGGCCGGGTTGCGGGAAGGCTGGACATAGGTCTTGAGGCAGACGACGCTCGGAAGCCGCATCGAAAAACTCGGCGAAGATACCGAATGCTCATATTCTGCAATGATATTCACACGGTCGAGAAATACCGCCTTGATCGCGTCCTGCCAGGACCAAAGCGACAAGGGGTAATAACTCAAGGGCCTGTAGTCAGCGTTCAGGACGAGCGCTGGCAGGGCCTGGGGGGAGACTGCAATCGTCAAGGGACTCTCCTGATCGATTCGGCATCTGCCCTCTTATATTAGGCCGGTTGTGACGGCATTGTGAAGTCTAATAAATTCAGGCATCAATCCTTGTATTTACTGCACGGTCACTCAGTCGACCGGCAGCATACCGCGACCGAGCTTGACGGCGTAATAGGCCCAGAATAGCCTCGCCGCGATCGATCGCCACGGTGACCATCCACCCGCCATGAACGCCAGCTCGCGAGCAGCTGGGCGAGCGCCGAGATCGAATGCCGCAGCCACGGCGTTCTGCAGGGCGACGTCGCCGGACGGAAAAACGTCCGCATGGCCGCCGCAGAACATCAGATAAACCTCGGCGGTCCAGGGACCGACGCCTTTGAGAGCCGTAAGCTTGGCCAGCGCCTGGTCGGGCGGCAGCGCAGAAAGCGCTGCAAGGTCGAGACGGCCCGAGGCAACCGCCTCGGCAATGCGCGACAGCGTTTCGGCCTTGGCGCGCGAAAGACCGAACTCCCGCCAGGCCTCCGGATGGAGAAGCACATAATTATCAGCCGTCAGCACGCCTTCGCTCGGCCGCATCCGTTTCCAGATCGCTTCGGCGCTGGCTCTCGACACCATTTGCGAGACAATAATGTGCGCGAGCCCCTCGAAGCCCGGTTCGCGCAGCCGCAAAGGAAGCGGGCCAGTCTCGGCCGCAATGGCAGCAAGTCTCGGATCCAGGTGAAGCAGCTTCTCCAGCCCTTCTCTTACGTCATCGTCGCTGCGAATGATCAACACGCTTCCTCGCGATCCCATCGAATCCGTGGCAGAAGAAAGCATGACCGCGATTCCCCGTCAAAAGCCTGTCTTTCGTTTTGCGCCAAGCCCCAATGGCCCGCTGCATCTTGGCCATGCACTTTCTGCCTTTCTGAACAGAGACATGGCGGCGTCCGCAGGCGCACGCTTTCTACTGCGTATAGAAGACATCGACCTGACGCGCTGCACACCCGAATTCGAGGCCGGTATTTACGCCGACCTCGAATGGCTCGCCATAGACTGGGAACGACCCGTGCGGCGGCAGTCGGAGCATTTCGCCGAATACCAGTCGGCGCTTGACCGGCTGGTCGACCTCGGCCTCGCCTATCCCGCCTTCATGACGCGGGGAGAGATCAAGACGCGCGTTGGCGCCGCCGAAGCCAATGGCACCCCCTGGCCGCGAGACCCCGACGGCTCGCCGCTCTATCCCCCCGACGATCGTCAACGCGCCGATTTCGACCGACGGCAGCTTCTCGCATCAGGCGTGAAACACGCCTGGCGGCTCGACATGAGCAAGGCTTTGGAGGCTGTCGGCGAGGCTCTTTTCTGGGAGGAAACAGGATACGGCGACCGTGGCACCATCGCCGCAAATCCAGGCGCGTGGGGAGACGTTGTCCTGTCGCGGTCGGATGCGCCGTCGAGCTACCATGTCTCGGTCGTCCTCGATGACGCGCTGCAGGGGATCACCCATGTGGTCCGTGGGCTCGATCTCTTTCACTCAACCTCGGTGCATAGATTGCTGCAGACGCTGCTCGGCCTGCCGGCGCCTGTCTACCATCACCATCGCCTGATCACCGACGAGGACGGACGCAAGCTTTCGAAGAGCCGAAGCGACACGGGGCTTTCCGAACTTCGCGACCGCGGCCTGTCACCGGCCGATATCCGTCACCTTGTCGGGCTTTGACGCCTTGGCCTGACCTCTGCCCAGGAAATTGTTCTTGAAGATCGCACGCACGCGGAACTTCAGGAGGGCGGCATTGATCTCGGCGCCGACAATGAAGATGACGCCGACCATATAAAGAAAGATCAGCACGATCATCACCGATGCCAGGCCGGCATAGGTCGCCGTATAATTGGCGAACGTCGCGAGGTAGTACGCGAAGATCAGGGCTCCCACCAGCCAGAGCAGCAGCGTTACCAAGACGCCTGGCGCCACGTCGAATACCCGGCGCCGGCCCGCCGGCAGCCATAGGTGAACGACGAAAAGGCCGATAGTCAGCATGAACAGCGTGCCGTAGACGCGCCAGCTGAAAACAACCTCGAGCGTGTCGGCAAACAGCGGAAACCAATAGCGCGCGTAGTTCAGGGCAATCGGCACCGCCACCAGCAGGACGCTGACGGCGGCGAAAATGACCACGGCGATCATGACAAAACCAAGGCTTGCCAGGCGGGTGAGATACCACGGCCGCGTTTCCTGGACACGATAAGCGCGATTGAGCGAGATGCGCAGCGCCTCGACTCCGTTCGAAGCGAAGTAGGCCGCCGCCAGCACGGACACGGTCAGCAGGCCGCCGCGCGGTATCGTCAGAACCTGGATTACCTGATCGACAAGCGGCTTGGCGATCGCCTCGGGCCAGGTGTCGAAGATGAGATGTATCGCCCTGTCCGAGAACTGGTCAGCGCCCAGGAAAGTCGCCAGCGTCGTCCCGAAGATTAGAAATGGAAAAACGGCGAGGAGCGTCGACAACGCGACATGGCTCGCCATCGCGAAGCCGTCATCCTCTATAAGGTGGCAGATAGCGTCGTAGACCACATCATAGAAGATGCGCATTATCTTCGGCATTCCGTCTCCCGGCTTTGATCGTTGTGTCGCCCGTTCGAATATGGGAAACCACTCCTATTTTGTACAGGAATCATTCCATGTCGGATCAGCGCACCATCATCGTGACCGGATGCTCTTCCGGAATCGGCGCGTACTGCGCCCGCGCGCTGAAGGCCGATGGCTGGCGGGTCTTCGCCACCGTGCGCAAGTTCGATGATCTGGCCGCCCTCCAAGCCGACGGCATCGAGGCCCTCCGCATGGACTATACGCGGCCCGATACGATCTCGGATCTCGTGCGCGACGTCAGCGAGCTGACGGGCGGACGCATCGACGCGCTGTTCAACAATGGCGCCTACGGGCAGCCCGGCGCCGTCGAGGACCTGCCGACCGAGGCTCTGCGCGCCCAATTCGAAACGAACGTCTTCGGCTGGCACGAGTTGACACGTCAGGTCGTGCCGCTGATGCGCAAGCGTGATCAGGGGCGGATTGTCCAGTGCTCGTCGATTCTCGGTGTCGTGCCGTACCGCTTCCGCGGCGCCTATACCGCCTCCAAATTCGCTCTCGAAGGCCTCAGCATCAGTCTTCGCATGGAACTGCAGGGTAGTGGCATTCACGTGAGCCTGATCGAGCCGGGCCCGATTGCGTCTCGCTTTACGGCAAATGCGCTCGTAAAAATCCACGAGCACATAGACGTCAGGAACTCGGTCCATGCGGCAGATTACCGCCGCCAGCTTGCGCGTCTTGACGGCTCGGGGCGCCCCAATCGACATAAGCTTGGTCCGGAAGCCGTTTATACCGTACTGAAGCACGCATTGAACTCGAACAATCCGAAACCACATTACCCCGTAACCACGCCGGCAAAGCAGGGCATGGTGTTGAAAAGGCTGCTGCCTGCAGACCTTTTCTATCGCCTGATGCGCTGGGTGGACTAATCAGGAAAGCCAAAGCCAGCATGTCCACGGTCACCTATATTCTCGCGATCATTGTCATGGGCATTGTCGCCATCGTACTGATTCGCGGTCTTTTCAACATGATGAAGGGCGGCAATCCGAACCTTTCCAACAAGCTGATGCAGCTGCGCGTGCTCCTGCAGGCGATCGCAGTGCTCCTCATCATGCTGACACTCTGGCTGACCGGCGGCGGCCGCCCTAGCTAAGGCGGGGAAAAAGAAGGGGGTAGGCATGGTAAGGCTCAACAAGATCTACACGAAGACCGGCGACGACGGCACGACGGCCCTGGTTTCCGGGCCGCGTCGGCTGAAATACGATCTGCGTGTCGAAGCGTACGGCACCATCGATGAAGCCAACTCCGCGATCGGCGTCGCGCGGCTTCACATGCAGGGCATGCCGGTCCTGGACCGAATGCTGACACTGATTCAGAACGATCTCTTCGATCTCGGCGCCGATCTTGCAACGCCGGACGATGGCAAACCGCCCGCACACGAGCCGCTGCGCATCGTTGAAAGCCAGGTCTCGCGGATCGAGAACGACATCGACGAATTGAACGCTGACCTGCAACCTTTGAGATCTTTCGTGCTGCCGGGCGGTCACTCGGCTGCCGCTCATCTTCACCTCGCCCGCACGATCGCGCGCCGCGCCGAGCGGCTGATGGTCGAGCTTGCCCGCACGGATGGCGAGGTCGTCAGCGATGCCGCGTTGAAATACGTCAACCGCGTTTCGGACTTCCTGTTTGTCGCCGCCCGCCACGCGAATGACCGCGGCCATGCGGATGTGCTTTGGGTTCCGGGAAAAAACAGGTAGGTTCCTTCCCGACTATGTGGCGCGAACGCCGGGGCAGGCTTCATGTTCATACCGCTGCACGATGCCAATACGCTGAAGCATATCAAGGTCCAATGGGTGACGATGGCGCTGATCGCGGTGGATTTCGCGGTTTGGCTATTCACCGGGGTGGTCGCCAACGAGTCCGCGTCGCAGGCAACGATTGTCGGCCTGGGCTACATTCCCGCGGTTGCGTTTAACCACGCCAGGCTGGCGCCGGCGCTGGCCCTTATCCCGGAACCGCTAACCTACATCACCTATTCCTTCGTGCATTCCGGCTTCTGGCACCTTGCGCCGAACATGGTTTTCCTGTGGGTCTTTGGCGACAATGTCGAAGATGCGATGGGGCACTTCCGCTTTCTTATTTTTTATCTGCTCTGCGCGGCCGCCGGCGCTCTTGTCCATGGCCTTGTAGGGCCGACATCGGAAGCGCCGCTCGTGGGCGCCTCGGGCGCGATCTCAGGCGTGGTCACCGCCTACGTCGTCTTGCATCCCCGCGTGAAGGTCTGGGTGCTGGTGCTGATGCGCGTCCCGCTGCCCTTGCCGGCCTTCGTGCCGCTCCTTCTCTGGATCGGCCAGCAATTCGTGATGCTGGTCTTGGAACCCGACGGCAGCATCTCCTGGGGCGCCCATGTCGGCGGCATCGTCGCCGGCGGCCTGTTGGTCCTTCTGATGCGTCGCCGCGGCGTCCCGTTATTCGATCGGGAGGTCGTCACGCCCAGGGCTGTCAAAAACCGGCCAGTCGCCAACCCGACGATGGTCGTGACGCCCGGCCAACAGCTGCGCCCGCGCCTGCCTTGGGACAAGCAATAACTCCAATATTGACGTGAACGTAAACGTAATATATCCACGGGATCAATTTGCCTATCTGCGCCATGGAAGCGTTGTGTTTGGAGGAAAAACGCGTATCCATGTCGCCATTCGACAATCGGAGCAGCGCCGAAACGCGCATTTTCTTGGCGAAAGAGTTGAAGGAAGGACCCCATGAAAATTCTCGTCCCCGTCAAGCGGGTGGTTGATTACAACGTGAAGATCCGCGTGAAGCCGGATGGCACAGGCGTCGAGCTTGCGAATGTGAAGATGTCGATGAACCCGTTCGACGAGATCTCGGTCGAGGAGGCGTTGCGGCTGAAGGAAGCCGGCAAGGCCGAGGAGGTGATCGTCGTGTCGATCGGTCCGGCCAAGGCCGAAGAGACGCTGCGCACAGCACTTGCCATGGGTGCCGACCGCGCCATCCTGGTGGAGACCGACGACGCCGTCGAACCGCTCGCCGTTGCCAAGATCCTCAAGGGCGTCGTCGACGCCGAACAGCCGGGCCTGATCATATCAGGCAAGCAGGCGATCGATGACGACAGCAACCAGACCGGCCAGATGCTGGCGGCGCTGCTCGGCGCAGCGCAGGCGACCTTCGCCTCGAAGATCGAGATCGACGTTGCTGGCCCTGGGGGTAAGGCCCAGGTGACGCGCGAGGTCGATGGCGGCCTGCAGACGATCGAGGTCAAGCTTCCGGCCGTGGTCACATCAGATCTGCGCCTGAACGAGCCGCGCTACGCCTCGCTGCCGAACATCATGAAGGCGAAGAAGAAGCCGCTCGACAAGAAGACGCCGGCCGACTTCGGCGTTTCCACCGCGCCGCGTCTGAAGGTGCTGAAGACCGAGGAGCCGTCCGGCCGCAAGGCGGGCGTCAAGGTCAAGTCGGTCGCCGAGCTGGTCGAGAAGCTTAAAGTCGAAGCCGGCGTGCTTTAAAGGTTCGAGAAAGGGAGATATATCCATGGCCATTCTTCTTCTGGCTGATCACGACGGCAACCACCTTTCCGACCAGACCGCCAAGACGCTGACNGCGGCGACACAGATCGCCAAGGAACAGGGAAGCGAAGTGACCGTGCTTGTCGCCGGCGCCGGCGCCAAGGCCGCGGCCGAACAGGCTGCCAAGCTGTCGGGCGTGTCCAAGGTGCTGGTTGCCGAGGACGCAAGCCTTGCCAACAATCTGGCCGAGCCGCTGGCCGCCCTGATCGTTTCGCTGGCCGCAAGCTATG
>NZ_AZNV01000033.1:0-64813 GCF_000510625.1 Rhizobium sp. IBUN | reverse complement strand
CATAGCTTGCGGCCAGCGAAACGATCAGGGCGGCCAGCGGCTCGGCCAGATTGTTGGCAAGGCTTGCGTCCTCGGCAACCAGCACCTTGGACACGCCCGACAGCTTGGCAGCCTGTTCGGCCGCGGCCTTGGCGCCGGCGCCGGCGACAAGCACGGTCACTTCGCTTCCCTGTTCCTTGGCGATCTGTGTCGCCGCTGTCAGCGTCTTGGCGGTCTGGTCGGAAAGGTGGTTGCCGTCGTGATCAGCCAGAAGAAGAATGGCCATGGATATATCTCCCTTTCTCGAACCTTTAAAGCACGCCGGCTTCGACTTTAAGCTTCTCGACCAGCTCGGCGACCGACTTGACCTTGACGCCCGCCTTGCGGCCGGACGGTTCCTCGGTCTTCAAGACCTTCAGGCGTGGCGCGGTGGAGACGCCGAAGTCGGCCGGCGTCTTCTTGTCGACCGGCTTCTTCTTCGCCTTCATGATGTTCGGCAGCGAGGCGTAGCGCGGCTCGTTCAAGCGCAGATCTGATGTGACCACGGCCGGCAGCTTGACTTCGATTGTCTGCAGACCGCCATCGACCTCGCGGGTCACCTGGGCCTTGCCCCCAGGGCCAGCAACGTCGATCTCGATCTTCGAGGCGAAGGTCGCCTGGGCGGTACCGAGCAGCGCCGCCAGCATCTGGCCGGTCTGGTTGCTGTCGTCATCGATCGCCTGCTTGCCTGATATGATCAGACCCGGCTGTTCGGCATCGACGACGCCCTTGAGGATCTTGGCGACGGTGAGCGGCTCGACTTGATCGTCGGTCTCCACCAGGATGGCGCGGTCGGCGCCCATGGCAAGTGCGGTGCGCAGCGTCTCTTCGGCCTTGGCCGGGCCGATCGACACGACGATCACCTCCTCGGCCTTGCCGGCCTCCTTTAGCCGCAACGCCTCCTCGACCGAGATCTCGTCGAACGGGTTCATCGACATCTTCACATTCGAAAGCTCGACGCCTGTGCCATCCGGCTTCACGCGGATCTTCACGTTGTAATCAACCACCCGCTTGACGGGGACGAGAATTTTCATGGCTGCACCTGTCCGTTAGAGTTCGGGGTCGAACCAGCGCCTCGTTCGGGCAGGAGCACCCAGAACGCAAACAGCGGCTGATCCGTCGATCGCATGGCATGCCTTATCCCTGGCGGGTTGTAGAAGGATCCGCCGATACCGGGTGAGAACCAGCCAGAGTCCCCATGCCGGAACTCTCCCACGGACATCACCAGATAGATTTCTTCGGGGGCATGGTCGTGATCGGGATATCGCACATTCGGCGCCATCAATGTGGCACCAAACCAGACGTCGTTGCGCTCCTCCAAGCCTCCCGGCCCGACGATCATCGCGTTCGCATGCCGGTCCTGAAAGTTTTCACTTGCGGTGCCGGATATGTCCTGACGACGCCGCCAGATAAGGAGGGGTTCAACGGCCTGGAAGCAAGCGAGGAGTTGCCCAAGCAACGGCGAACCGACGTCGACCGAAATCTTCGACAAGAACTGGCACACAGGTAACCGGCGCCCCTCTCCCGACCGCTGTCCGCCTGAGGTCTGAAGCACCGAAAATGCCTGACGGAGCGAACGGCGGGCTTCCGGATCCCTGGCATGTTCATCGAATGCCACATCGGCGGAGTCGATTAGAAGCTGTAGCTGTTCGGCCCGTTCTGCCACTGACAAACCTCCGTCTGCTGGGATGCGTCTTGCGTGGTCTAGAGATCCTTCGCGATGCGCAGGCCATCATAGATGGCCGCATGGGTATTCCGCGCTGCGACCGCATCGCCGATGCGGAAGAGCTGGAACGTTCCCTCCACGTTGCGGACGACGGACTGCCGCTCGCCTGACAGGAGTTGGTCGTACGAGGTCTCGCCGAGATTGCTCGACAGAGGCTTGAGGTCGAAATAGAGGTCGTCGAGTGGGATCGTGCCATGGTTGACGACAATCTGGTCGACGACGCGCTGTTTCGATACGCCGCCGTAATCACTTCCGACGCTGGCAACGATCTGGTTTCCGTTCCTTTCGGCGGCATCGAGGCGGAATGTAACTGTGAATGTCACATCCAGCTTCTGAAGAGATCGCATGTAGGGAACAAGGTTCATGGCCATGACCTCGGGCGCGAAGGAACGATCGGGTGTCATGATCTCGACCTTTGCTCCGGCCTTGGCCAGAAATTCGGCGGCCTGCAGGCCCGCGTGGTCTCCAGCATCGTCGAAGACGAGAACGTTCGAACCCGGCTTCACGTCTCCTGAGATGATATCCCAGGACGACACGACAAGATCGTTGCCCTTGCTTAGAACCTCCGTGTGAGGAAGGCCGCCTGTCGCGATGATGACGACGTCTGGCTTCTCCGCCGTGATCGTGTCTTCCTCGGCCCATGTGTTGAAATGGAAGACGACGCCGTATTTTTCGCACTGGGCCATTCGCCAGTCGATGATGCTGATCATCTCTCGGCGACGTTCGCTCTTGGCGGTCAGCCGGATCTGTCCGCCCGGATTGCTTGCCGCCTCGAAGACGATCACCTCGTGACCGCGCTCGGCGGCGACGCGAGCGGCTTCGAGGCCGGCCGGGCCAGCGCCGACCACAACAACTTTCCTGCGGACTTCGGCCTTTGGGACGACGTGGGGCATCGTCTCCTCTCGTCCGGTGGCAGCGTTGTGAATGCAAAACGCCATGCCGCCCTGATAAATGCGGTCAAGACAGTAATTGGCGCCGACGCATGGGCGAATGTCTTCTTCCCGTTTCTCAATGATCTTGCGGACGATATGAGGATCGGTCATGTGCGCACGCGTCATGCCGACCATGTCGACCTTGCCGGCCGCAATTGCGTGACGAGCCGTGGCGACATCGGGGATCTTGGCGGCATGGAAGGTCGGGAAGTTGGTCGCCGCCCTGATTTCCCCGGCAAAGTCGAGGTGCGGCGAGTTGGCCATACCCTGGATCGGAATGACATCCGTCAGCCCCGGATCCGTGTCGATATGGCCACGGATGACGTTCAAATAGTCGATGAGGCCGCTGTCGCGTAGCCTGCGGGAGATTTCAATGCCCTCTTCCTTGCCGGTGCCGCCAGGAAGGCGTTCGTCAGCGGTGTAGCGAACACCGAGGATGAAGTCGTTGCCGACTCTCTCGCGCATCGCCTTGAAGACATCGAAACAGAAGCGCATGCGGTTTTCGAGCGATCCGCCGTAAGGGCCCTCGAGTTCGTTGGTCAATGGCGAAGCGAACTGGTCGATCAGATGGCCGTAGGCCTCGAGTTCAACGCCGTCCATCCCGCCGGCTTTCATGCGTTCGGCGGCGTCGGCAAAGTCCTTGATGATGCGCTCGATATCCCAATCTTCCAGCTTCTTCGGAAATGCTCGATGGGCAGCTTCGCGGTGGTGAGACGGAGCAACGACGGGAAGCCAGTCGCCCTTGTCCCAGCGCGTTCGCCTGCCGAGGTGCGTGAGCTGGATCATGATCGCAGCGCCCTCTTCGTGGACGGCGTCCGTCATCTCCCTGACCCAGGGTACGATCTCGTCCTTGTACGCCAGGAGATTGTTGAAGACCGGTGGACTGTCCTTGGACACGGCTGCGGATCCGGCAGTCATTGTCATGGCAACGCCGCCTTTGGCCCGCTCGACCGTATAGGCCCGGTAGCGCTCCTTGGGCATGCCATCCTCGGGATAGGCCGGCTCATGGGATGTCACGATGATGCGGTTGCGTAGCGTCAGATGCTTGAGTTGATACGGCTGCAGCAGGGGATCGTTCGACATCTGTCATGCTCCGAATTAGGAAGTGCTCCGAACGCTAGGCGGAATGTACACATGTGTCAACGACGAAAACACGACAGTCAAATTTTATGGACAGTCATGTACATTTTGATTGTGTGGAGCTTAACGATTTGCTAGGAATTGAACATGGACCAGAATTTGAGCGACAGTGGCTGGCGTGGATCGCAGGAGGGATGGCTCGAGGCAGCCTATGACTCCCTGCTGGAGTCCGGGATAGACTCCGTGAAGATCCTGCCCCTGGCAAAAAAGCTCAACCTGTCGCGCACCAGCTTCTATTGGTTCTTCAAGGATCGCGAAGAGCTTCTGGACGGGTTGGTCTCGCGCTGGCGGGAGAAGAATACAGGTTCGATCGTCAAGCAGTCGGAAGCCTATGCGGAGACCCTGGCGGAAGCGATGCTGAACGTCTTCGACTGCTGGCTGGACAGCCGGCTGTTCGACAGCAAGTTCGAGTTTGCCGTGCGAAGCTGGGCGCTACAGTCGGAGGAGATCCTTCAGGAGGTTCAAGAGGCCGATCGAACGCGGATGGACGCGCTTGCCAGCATGTTCAAACGCTTTGGCCATCCAGAAATCGGCGCGGATGTTCGCGCACGGACAACCTACCTCGTTCAGATCGGCTATATTTCAATGCAGTCGAACGAAAGTATCAGCGTCCGCATGAAGCGCATCCCCGAATATATCGCAATCTACACGGGTGAAACTCCGCAGCAGCGAGAGCTTGACCGGTTCTTTGCGAGACATAGCTACAAGCCAGGCTAGGGATGAGATGAGCGGAAAAGCAAGGATCGGGATCATTGGTGGCGCAGGTTGGCTTGGCGGTTCCATCGCAGAGGCGATCCTTCGCACAGGCCTCGCCGATCCTGACGATCTGACGCTCTCCTATCGTACCTCTCGGCCAGACCGCTTCGCCGCCTCGCACTGGACGACGGACAATCAACTCCTTGCGGACCGTTCGGATGTGGTGATCTTGTCTGTGCGCCCGGAAGACTGGGCTTCGGTGCCTGTAAAGCTGGAGCGCAAGCTCCTGATCTCGGTCATGGCCGGTATCCGCGTCTCGGCGCTGATCGAAAGGCATGCGACCGAAAGAGTTGTCAGAGCCCTCCCCAACGCTGCCGCCGAAGTCTCCTGTTCCTATACTCCCTGGATGGCATCGGCCGGTGTCGATACCGATGATCGCAGTCTGGTGCGAAAGATCTTTGGCGCCTGTGGTGTCGAAGACGAAGTGGGCAGCGAAACGCAGATCGATTACCTGACGGGCATGTCTGGCACCGGCCCCGCCTTTCCCGCGCTCCTTGCCGCGGCAATGATGAAGCACGCGATCAGTCAAGGTTTGCCTGGGGAGATTGCCCGGCGAGCTGTCCTGACAATGCTGACGGGAACCGGACGCCTGCTCGAACGACAGCAGGACGACCCGGCCGAGATCGTCAACCGCTTTCTCGAATATCGCGGCGTGACTGCGGCGGGCATTGAAGAGATGCGCGCTTCGGGCTTCGACGATGCTGTTTCCAATGGCTTGTCCGCAGCCTTCAAGAAATCGGTGAGTATGGGAGACGCTTCCTAACGACCGTTGCAGCGGGTTTTCGCGGCGTCCCGCTCAAGAATACATGCCGCTAAAAAAAGGGAACGATAATGACCAAGTTATTGGCTTCTACGTGCATGGTATTTGGGCTGCTGGGAGTGGCCTCATACGCAAATGCAGCAGAGTGTGGCAGCGTCACAATCGCGAGCATGAACTGGCAGAGTGCCGAAGTCCTGTCGAACCTGGATAAGATCATCCTGAACGAGGGATATGGCTGCCAGGCGGAAATCACTGTGGGTGATACCGTTCCAACGATCACGTCGATGGCGGAGAAGGGCGAACCCGACATTGCTCCCGAAGCCTGGATAGACCTTCTTCCTGAGGTCGTGAAGAAGGGCACAGATGAGGGACGTATCATCAAGGTCGGTTCGCCACTTCCCGATGGAGGCATCCAGGGTTGGTGGATCCCCAAATATCTGGCGGACGCCCATCCTGACGTGAAAACGATTCCTGACATGCTCAAGCACCCGGAATTGTTCCCGGACGCGGAAGACGCCTCGAAGGGGGCAATTTACAACGGACCGCAGGGCTGGGGCGGCACGGTGGTCACATCGCAGCTCTTCAAGGCATTCGAAGCCGAAAAGGCAGGCTTCAAGCTGGTGGACACTGGTTCCGGCGCGGGCCTCGATGGCTCGATCGCAAAGGCATACGAGCGCAAGCAGGGTTGGGTCGGCTACTACTGGGCCCCGACGGCTTTGCTTGGCAAGTATGAAATGGTGAAGCTCGAAGCCGGCGTCCCAGCCGATGCTGCCGAGTGGAAGCGCTGCAATACCGTTGCTGACTGCGCCGATCCGAAGCCGAACGCATGGCCGGTCGATACGATCGTCACGCTCGTTGCAAAGCCCTTCTCCGAAAAGGCCGGACCGGATGTGATGGCCTACCTCGAGAAGCGCTCGTGGAGCAATGACACCGTCAACAAGCTGATGGCCTGGATGACGGACAATCAGGCGAGCGGCGAGGACGGTGCCAAGCACTTCCTGAAGGAAAACAAAGACATCTGGACAAAGTGGGTGTCGGAAGACGCAGCAAAGAAAATCGAAGCCTCGCTTTGATTGTTGAATGGGCGGCGCGTTTTGACACGCGCCGCCACTTCAGAAGCCGGAAAACAACCAGAAGACTTGTCACGGCTCTTTCAGAGAAAGGGGAACCGAATGGAATGGTTTTACAAATTTCCGCACATGAATGACGACAGTCTTCGCGACCTAAAGAAGATGATTGACGACGGATTTCGCGCCTTCACGAGGGCGTACGGCGATACAATCGAGAGCTTCTTTTCTCCGTTGCAACACTTCCTGATCGCCGTCGACCGCTTCATGACCCAAACGCCGTGGCCGATCATAACGCTGATGGTCCTCGTTGTTGCGTGGCTCGGAAGCCGCAGCTTGAAGATCGTGCTGGGCTGTCTCGTGACGTTGCTGCTCATCGGCTACTTCGACATGTGGGAAGACACGATGCGGACCGTGTCGATGATCTTCGTCTGCACGGTCTTGTCCATCGCGCTCGGCTTGCCCATCGGGATCGTGATGGCGCGATCCGACCGGTTCCAGCGCGTCGTCCATCCGATCCTCGACGTGATGCAGACCATGCCGAGTTTCGTCTATCTCATCCCCGTCGTCATGCTGCTCGGGATTGGCCGTGTTCCCGGTCTCATCGCCGTCGTGATCTATGCAATTCCGCCGATGATCCGGTTGACCGACCTCGGCATTCGACTGGTCGACAAGGACGTGCTTGAGGCAGCTGACGCCTTCGGGGTTTCAAATTCCCAGAAGCTTTTCAAGGTGCAGATGCCGCTTGCCCTGCCAACCATCATGGCCGGGATCAACCAGACCATCATGATGGCGCTGGCAATGGTCGTGATAGCCTCGATGATCGGCGTCCAGGGACTTGGACAACCGGTCCTGAAGGCGATCGCCAATCAGTACTTCACGCTGGGCATTTTCAACGGCCTTGCCATTGTCGGCATTGCTATCATTTTCGATCGGGTCAGCCAGGCATATGGCAAGCGGCTCCAGAAGCATCGGGAGATCGTTCATGGGTGATCACGATTTCGGCGGCATCAAGATCCGCCATCTCTTCAAGATCTTCGGTCCGAACGCGAGATCGCACATCGAGGCGGTCCAGAACGGACTGACAAAGGCCGAGTTGAACCGGAAGCACGGTCACGTACTTGGGCTTCGCGATATCAATATCGAAATGCCGTCGGGCTCCATCCAGGTCATCATGGGCCTGTCCGGCTCGGGGAAGTCGACGCTCATTCGTCACATCAACCGACTGATCGATCCGACCGCTGGCGAGGTGCTTGTCGACGGCGTGGACGTGGTCAAGATGGATGAGACCGAGCTTCGCACATTCCGCCGGCATCAGACGGCGATGGTGTTTCAGAAGTTCGCCCTCCTGCCGCATCGCAACGTTCTCGACAACACGCTATTCGGCTTGGAAGTCCAGGGTGTGGAGCGTTCGAAGGCGGTCGACGTGGCGATGCGATGGCTGGAGCGCGTCGGATTGAAGGGCTTCGAGGAGAAATACCCGAACCAGCTTTCGGGCGGCATGCAGCAGCGCGTCGGCCTGGCGCGCGCCCTTTCGAATGACGCACCCGTTCTCCTGATGGATGAGGCCTATTCCGCGCTCGATCCGCTGATCCGCACGGACATGCAGACGGTGCTGCTCGACATTCAGCGGGAGATCAAGAAGACCATCGTCTTCATCACGCATGATCTCGACGAGGCGCTGAGACTGGGAGACCAGATCGCCATCCTGCGCGATGGCGAAATCATCCAGCAAGGCAGCAGTCAGGACATCGTGTTGCGACCGGCAGACGAATACGTCGCCAACTTCGTCAAGGAGGTCAACCGCGGCCGCGTGGTTCAGGTCAGCGCCATCATGAGTCCGATGCGACCCGGAGCTGCCGTCAGCGGTGTCACCGTCGATGCTACGACGACGGTCGAGGAGGCCGTTCGCCTGCTTGCGTCGGTTCCGGATGGCGATGTGACTGTCATCGGGCAAGGATCTCGTGCCGTCGGGATGGTCACCTTCCGCCAGCTTGCGACCGCGATGGTCAACTCGGATACGGTCCAAACGCGCGAGGATGCCATTGCGCTCGCGCAGTAAGGATCCCGCAAAGAGGTCCGGCCCTGATGCCCGCTGAACACGTGCGCGGAATTCATCGCGAGTTCCGTGCTCACGCGTCCCCAAGGGATAATCGTTCGGCCCGTCAGGTCCCCTCAAAGCAAGTTCAGTCCAGACAAAGACGCGTGGCGCCTCCCTCCGCCAGGTGTCAATGGATCCTGCCCAAGGCCACGGCGTCGATAAGACCGTCATAGCCACAACCTAGCAACGACCTACATCCGGGAGCGGCCATGCCCGAAAAGTTTCCCCGCCTCTTCAGTCCGCTTCAGATTCGTGGGCACACGCTCCGCAATCGCATCGTGTTTGGCGCTCACACCGCGAACATGGCTGTCGACGGGCTGCCGACGGAGCGCCATGTCGCCTACTACGCCGAGCGTGCTATCGGCGGCGCCGGGATGATTGTCGTCGAACCGATGCCGGTCCATGCTGCCGCGGTTCTGACGCAAAGGAACTTCCGCCATTGCGACGATACCGTGATTCCACACTTTGCCGGGCTTGTTGGCGCCATCAAGGAGAATGGAGCCGTCGCAATCCAGCAACTCTACCACGTCGGGGCGCATGGCGACTCCGACAACTCCTTCCATCCCCATTGGTCGCCGTCCGGTCTGCCGAGCTACCACGACAGTGACGGCTCGCATCCAATGACGGAAGCCGAGATTTGGGAGACCATCGACGGGTTTGTTCAGGCGGCGCGCCGATGTCGCGAGGCCGGCTTCGACGGTGTCGAAGTATGGGCAGCCTATCTGGGGATGGTCGACCAATTCTGGACGCCTTGGAGCAATCGACGCGAAGACCAGTGGGGAGGCTCGCTCGAAAACCGCACGCGCATGTCTCGCGAGATTCTCTCCCGAATCAGAGAGACATGCGGACCAGATTTCATCATAGGCCTCGCAGTCAGCGACGAGCCGGATGTGAAGGCCGCGCTGCAGCGAGACGAGCTTGCGGAGATCGTGAAGCTTCACGACGAGCTCGGCCTGATGGACTATGTCACCTGCGGGTCTGGCGGATACCTCGACTTCTACAAGCTCATGCCGACATTCATTTATCCTGAAAAGCTCGGCGCCGATCTTGCCGCCTGCCTCAAGAAGGTCGTGAGAAATTCCGCCGTCATTGCCGAAAGCCATATCCGAACACCTGAAAATGCGGAGACAGTTCTTGGCGAAGGCGCGTGCGACCTTGTGTCGATCGTTCGTGGACAGATCGCCGACCCTCACCTGGCGCGCAAGGCAGGTGAAGGCCGCCCCGACGACATCCGCAGCTGCATATCCTGCAACCAGATGTGCTGGGGGCGCCGTTCCCGGGACTACTGGATAAGCTGTCTGATCAATCCTTCGGCGGGACGAGAATTTGAATGGAAAGGCGATCGTTTCACCAAGACATCCAATCCAAGACACGTATTTGTCGTCGGTGGCGGCCCGGCGGGGCTCGAAGCGGCAAGGGTAGCGGCCGAACGCGGCCACAAGGTCGTCCTCTCGGAAGCCGGAACGCGTCTCGGTGGCAATTTTCTGCTCGCCGGCCTGCAGCCGAGGCGTGCCCAGATCCTTGATCTGCTTGCCTGGTATGAACGCCAACTGGAAAAGCTCGGCGTTGACGTCAGACTGAACAACTATGTGGAAGCAGATGACATCGACCCGTCGAAGGTGGACGTCGTGATCGTCGCGACCGGCTCCTATTCTCCGGAAACCGGGTTCCAAAAGGCCTTGCCGACGATTGCAGCGATGCCCGGGCTAGACAAGGGCGGCGTGTTCACCGTCGAGGCAGTCATGGCAAGGCAGGCAAGGCCAGGCAAGCACGTCCTTCTCCTGGACGAGGGCGGCGGCTGGCGCGGTTGCGGGACGGCCTGGAAGCTGGCGGAGGACGGCCATCAGGTCACGATCGTCACACCCGACCCGTTCGTCGGAAAGGAGCTTCAAAGAACGGCTGCCGATGTTCCGATGCGGCAGGCTTTGAAAAAGCTTGGCGTGCAGTGGATCACGGAGGCCAGCATCGCTGAATGGTACGGAAACGGTGCAACGCTTCTGGATCACAACACTGGTGAGCGCAACTTTGTAGGGGCGGACAGCCTGGTCACCGCAACGACAAATCATCCGATGGACTGGCTGATGCCAGGCCTGCTCGAACTGGGTGTTCCCGTGCGACAAATCGGCGATTGCGCGGCACCGCGGCAAGCTCCTTACGCCTTCTACGAAGGCAGAAAAGCGGGATTGGAGATCTGACATGTCCGAGGAGATCGTGCTCAAATGGAAGGACGCCGAGGAACTTGCAATGAAGGCGTGCCTGGCCTCGGGCGCGGCTCGCGCGAGCGCACTTTCTCTCGTGGACGCCACGATTTCGGCGGCAAGCTACGGTCCCCCTACCCTCGGGTTTCCGCACTTCGTGGATTATCTCGATGGATTTCGCGAGGGGCGAATAAATCACGAACCCAAGCCGCGATTGGACCGCGCCTTCCCCGCATTTCTCGTTTCCGATGCAGATCGCGGCATCGCCCAGCTAGGCTTCGATCTCGCATTTCCAGATCTGCTCGACGCGGTTCGCAGATTTGGAGTTGCTGTCTTCACGCAAACCAACAGCTACACCACCGGCGAACTCGGATACTACGTCCGCAGACTTTGCAATGAGGGTGTGATCGGACTGGCGGCAACCAACGCAAATGCCATGATGGTCGCACAAGCCGGCGGACCTGTCGTCTACAGCACAAATCCGATGGCATTCGGATTTCCGCTCGGCGAGCACATGCCGCCCATGATCATCGATCAGGCGTCGAGCGCCACGGCCTTCGTCAACATCGTCAGAGCGGCCGAAGAGAAAGACCCAATCCCGAAGGGTTGGGCAGTCGACGCAGGCGGCAACGCGACTGAGGATGCGGAAGAGGCGCTGACGGGAGCTCTGTTGCCCTTCGGCGGCCGCAAAGGAGCCAATGTAGCGCTGCTGGTGGAGATGCTGTCTGCTGGCCTTTCTGGTGGCCCCTGGTCTCTGGACACTCCGGATTTCAGGTCGGGGACCACGTCGCCAGCGGTGGGGCTCAGCGTGATTGCAATCATGCCCGGTCCGGGAGCTGACGGACGGATCGAGCGGGCACTTCGCCAAGTCGAACGCCTGCAAGAAAAAAGCGTGTTCGTGCCGGGCGTTACGGGAGTTAATTCTACTCACACATCAGGAGAATTCTCCATCCCCCGAAGCGTATATGAAAAGATCGCCACCATCGCCAAGACAGCTTAGACGGGGAGCCCTCCAACCGCAAACATTGCGACGGCTATCCAAAATAGCAGGCACACTTCTGTCGCAACCAAGAAGCCCATTGCACGATCGCTCATCATCCCCTCCTCGACCGCGCTGCGTTGAAGCGCTCACTCGGCTAAGATATGCCTTTGTCGCCAGGTGATATCGCGCTTACGCAGCAACTCGATAGACCGCGTTCGAAGAGTGGAAATGTTGATGTCTACGAGCACTCACTCCCAACCACCCTTCGAACTCCTCACACACGTCCAGGGGACCGGGCCTTTTTGGCACGGTTGAGTGCCCCTGCTGTATGCCGAGCTTCGATCGATCTCACTCCCTCAACCGAAGCCTGCTAGAAAGCTAGAATCCAGCATGGCGGCGCACCACCAACCAACGCGCGAATTTCGACATTGCCACACTGTTTTCGTTAAGGCGTTGCTAAATTACAGCAAGACGCCATTGCCGTTCCGGCAATGTGAAATGTTTCTTCCTTCGAGCCATGTCTTGACCGGCTGCGTGCTGGCCAACTGATTGCGCATTTTAGTCGGATCCGACGCCAGACGATCGGCATTGTCTTCGACCTAGTCATGCGGATATATATGACGAAAGGAAAAATATCGGAGATAGGCGTGCGGAGAGAGACTGCGGACGAAACTGTCGCTGAAAGCAGCTACAGGCAGATACGGGCGGACATAATCTTCGGCCGCCTTGCGCCGGGCCTGAAGCTCAAGCTTGATAATTTGAAGAGTGCCTACGAGACGAGCGTCAGCACTCTGCGGGAAATTCTCAACCGCCTGACGTCCGAAGGGCTCGTCGTGGCTGAAGGACAGCGGGGTTTTGAGGTTGCCCGCGTGTCGGTTGCTGACCTGAAAGAGGTTGCGGCTCTCCGTTTGCTTCTCGAAGAGCATGCGCTTGAGCAGTCGTTCGAACAGGGCGATGTAGAGTGGGAAGCGAGGCTGGTGTCTGCCCACTACAAGCTGGCACGCATGGAAGAGGTCATGGCTTCGGGCGATTCCAGCAGGGCGGAAGACTGGAAGCGCTATGACTGGGAGTTTCACCAGGCGCTGATTTCCGCCTGTGGATCGCGTCTGCTCATGGAGACCCATTCGGCCGTCTTCGACAAGTACCTGCGTTATCAGATGGTTGCGCTGTCTTACCGTGGACGTGTTGCCGAGCAGGAACATAGGCAGCTCCTGGAGGCCGCCCTGCAACGCGACAGCAAGACGGCAAAGAAAATCCTGCAGCGTCACATACAAGGCGGCGTCGAGCATGCGCTCGAAAAGGGATCGCTATCGGCCCTTCCGTCACAAACGTGATCGATGCCGACGTGGCGCTTGATCAAAGCAGAGGATCTCATGCTCAAAATTGCTGCTGAAACAGCCGAGACTGTCAGCGACATCGTCTTTCGACAGATCCGTCAGGATATCATCTCGGGGACCTTGGCGCCTGGTGCAAAGATCAAGCTTGAGCAGGCCAAGGAGCGGTATTCCATCAGTGTCTCGTCACTGCGCGAGATACTGAGCCGCCTGACCACGGAGAACCTGGTGTTGGCCGAGGGCCAGCGTGGGTTCGAAGTCAGTCCTGCGACCCGCAAGGAACTCGAGGAGCTTGCCGATCTTCGCACCGTGCTGGAGACGCATGCGATCGGATTGTCCTTTTCGGCTGGAAATCTCGAGTGGGAGGGACGCATCGTTGCCGCCCACCATAAGCTGGCGGCTGCGGAAAAGAAGCTGCTTGCGGGCGATGCCTCGCGCACCATCGACTGGGTTCGCTATGACTGGGAGTTTCACCAGGCGATCGTATCGGCCTGCAATTCGGCCACGCTCATGGCGGCGCTATCTTCAGTGTTCGACAGGTTTCTGCGCTATCATATGCTTGCCCAGAGCTTTCGCGGCCGGGCGGTTGTTGAAGACCACAAGCTCCTCTTCGAACTCGCCTTGAAGCGTGACGTCGAAGGAGCCCGTTCTGTCATCCGCCGACATATAGAGAGCGGCGTGGCACACGTTCTGAGGAGCGGGCGCATTACCTGACGAGGCGCCGCTCAGACGGCGTCCTTCGGAATGCCCTCGGGCCGCATCTGCTTCTTGAGTGCTGCGATACGGAAAATGGCATTTGGTGCCCCATAGCCCCGATAGCCGCGTCGTTCGACGATTTCGAAGAAGAAGCCTTCACCATAGGTGCCGCTATAGAGCTGAAAATAGTCTCCGTGCTCGTCACGGTCATAGAGGATGTTTTCTGCTTTCAGGCGCTCGGTCAGATCGGGGTCAAGTCCGAAGCGGGCTTCAATATCATCATAATAGTTGGGCGAGATATGGAGTGGCTTGAAGCCCTGGCTACGGAGTGATCTGGCGGTGACGAAAATGTCGTCGGTGGAAAACGCCAGATGCTGAATGCCCGAACCGAATTTCTCGGCGATGAAGTGCCCCGCCAGCGTACGGCGGTTTTCGGCACCATTCATGGTAATCCGCAGCGTACCGGGCTCATTCTCGACGACCTGGCTGCGCACGATGCCGCTCGGGTCGATGATATCGACCATCGGCGTTTTTCTGGTTTCGAAGATCGATGTGTAGAAGAGCAGCCAGGTCAGCATTTCGTCATAGGCAACCGTCTGGGCGACATGGTCGACCTGCAGCAGTCCGGAACCAACGCTGCCGCTTTCATCCGAAACCGCCTCGAAGTCGATCTCCGGGAACCGGCCGAGCGGGCTCGTGTCGTCGATGAGGTAGATCAGGCCGCCGCCGACACCCCGGACAGTGGGAAATTCGAGCTCCCCGTCGACAACAGGCTGTCGAAATGGTTCTGCGTCTAGGGCAAGGGCACGCTGATAGGCCTTTGCGGCATCCTCGACATTGAGTGCGATCGCATAAGCAAATGTGCCGTGGACCGCATAGGCTGCGCTGGCAAAGCCAAGCGGATCTGTGTTGACCAGAATGCGAATGCTGCCCTGTTCGAACAGCGTGACCTTCTTGGACCGATGGATTGCCGTCTTGCGGAAACCAAGGGTCCGCAGGAGTGAGACCAGTTCGACGGACTCGTCTGGGTCCGTGGCGAATTCGACGAAGCCGACGCCCTTGACCACTGCCCGCTCCGGCATGGCGGCGCCGATCGGGGTATGGACATTGCGACGAACCTGATCTGCCAGATAGATCAGGGAGCGATGGCCATCGGCAGCGATTGCCCGCGTCGAGCCGCCGCGGAATTGATCGTTGAAGATCTCGAGCGAGAAATAGCCGTCATACCCGGTCGAGGCGACCGCCTCGGTGAACGCTGTCACCGGCAGATCGCCCTCGCCTGGCATGTTGCGAAAATGGCGACTCCAATAAAGCAGATCCATGTCGATCAGCGGCGCATCGGCGAGCTGGACGATGAAGATCTTCTCCTTTGGAATGGAGCGGATCGAGTTGATGTCGATCTTGCGCGAGAGCGAATGGAAGCTGTCGAGGATGAGCCCGACATGCGGATGATCGGCACGCCGCACGATTTCCCAGGCATCACGGTGGTCATTGACATAGCGCCCCCAGGCAAGCGCTTCATAGCCCACCTTGAGGCCGCGCCTCGCCGCTCGTTCACCCAGTTCGTGAAAGTCGGCGGCCGCGCGATCAATGCCGCCAAGGGCCGCCTGCGAGACATTCGAGCAGACAAGAACCATGTCGGTTCCGAGCTCCTGCATGACGTCGAACTTACGCTCCGCCCGATCGAAGGTGCGGCTTCGAAGTGTGTCGGGCATGCCTTCGAAATCGCGAAAGGGCTGGAAGAGCGTGATCTTGAGGCCCAGATCCCCCGCCATCTTGCCGACATCGGCGGGGCTTCCATCAAAGGCAAGGAAGTCGTTTTCGAAAATTTCCACGCCGTCGAACCCTGCTCGTGCAATGGCCTCAAGCTTGTCGGGCAGTTCACCGCTGAGCGTCACCGTCGCAATCGAGGTCTTCATAACCCAATACCTTTCCATTGGCGCCACGAGAGCGCGGCGAGCAGCCGATTGCGCCTCACGCGCCGCCCCGATCATGGCATTATGTCAAATGTCGTGAGCATTTCAAATCAATTGGTCAAATCAAAAGTCTCATATGATTTTCAAAAACTCGGTTGATTTGCGCACGATCCTCTGGCAAAAAGCTGAACATGCAGTCGGGAGAGGAAGACTGTTGGGTCCAAGCGACCGTTCAAAGGAGGAGGAATCAATGTTCAAGTCGATGCTGACGCGCCGAAACGCGATGCTGGGTGTCGCTGCTGTCGTGGCTGCGATCGGGCTCGCCACCCCCGCTGCCGCAGTCACCCCCGAAGAAATCAAGGCCAAAGGAAAGCTCGTCGTTGGCATTCAGGGCGACAACCCGCCATGGGGCTTCGTGACATCAGGCGGCAAGCAGGACGGCCTCGATGCCGATATTGCAACGCTTTACGCAAAGGAACTCGGCGTCTCTGTCGAGTTCGTGCCGTTGGAAGTCAACAACCGCATTCCCGCTCTGACAACCGGTCGTGTCGATGTTCTCTTCGCGACGATGGCCATGCTGCCGGAGCGTGCCAAAGCCGTTCAGTTCAGCAAGCCCTACGTTGCCAACGCCATCGTGCTGATTGCGCCGAAGTCCATGTCGGTCAAGACGAATGATGACATGGCCAATCTTTCGATTGGCGTTGCCAAGGGTGCGGCTCAAGATACCCAGGTCACCAAGAATGCACCCCAGAGCGCCACGATCCGCCGCTTCGACGGTGATGCGCCCAGCGTCCAGGCGCTTGTGTCCGGCCAGGTCCAGGCGCTTGGCGGCAACATCTTCTACATGGACCGTGTCGAAAAGGCTCGTCCGGGCGAGTTCGAAAACAAGCTTGAGTTCCAGAAGCTCTACAATGGCGCTTGCACGCGGCTTGGCGAGAAGGAAATCAACGCTTCGATCAATGCCTTCATCGACAAGATCAAGGCCAATGGCGAGCTCAAGAAGATCTACGACAAGTGGATGAAGGTGCCGGTTCCGGAATTCCCCGCGAGCCTTGAAGGCATTCCGTTCACCGCAAACTGAGCCACAAGCGCTGAAGCAAAAGCAAACTGGCGGGCGTTTCGATGCCCGCCGACCGTGTCGCGACGCCGAAAGCACGGCTTTGCGCGTTTCGAGGAGCGCAATCATGAACAAGACGATTTTTGTGCTCAACGGGCCAAACCTGAACCTGCTCGGACAGCGCGAGCCCACCATCTACGGCACGACAACGCTTGCGGACATCAAGGAAAAATGCCTCGCCAAGGCGAACGACCTCGGATTCGACGTCGACTTTCGCCAGACAAATTTCGAAGGCGAACTGGTGGAGAGCGTGCATCAGGCCCGCAACGAGGCCTGCGGCATCATCATCAACCCGGCAGGCTACACGTTCACGTCGATCGCGCTACTCGACGCGCTGAAGACGTTCGATTACCCGAAGATCGAGCTCCACATTTCGAACGTGCATGCGCGCGAGAGCATCTACCACAATTCCCTTATCTCTCGCGTCGCGACGGCAATCATGATCGGCTTTGGAGCAGCTGGTTATGAATTGGCGATCCAGGCCATGGCTGGCATGGTCGGACGCGATTGAGGAGACGCGATGAACTACACGCTGGATTTCACGCCTGTCATTGACGGCCTGCCAAGCCTGCTGCTTGGCTGTCTCGGCACGTTGCTGCTTGCAATCTGTGGCATGCTGCTGGCAATCGTGATCGGCATAGGCGGTGTGGCCTTGCGGGATTCTCGCTACAAACCGGCGCGCTGGCTGGTGATCAGCTTTGTCGAGCTCATCCGCAACACGCCGTTCCTGGTTCAGATTTTTTTCCTGTATTTCGCCCTGCCGCTTGCAGGCATCAGGCTCGATCCGACGCCAACGGCGATCATTGCTCTCGGGATCAACGGCGGCGCCTACGCCATCGAAATTATCCGCGGTGGGGTCCAGTCGATCTCCAAGGGCCAGATGGAAGCCGGCCTCGCTCTTGGTCTGCACAAGACGCAGGTCTTCCGCCTGATCATCCTCAAGCCGGCGCTCAGGGCGATCTATCCCTCGCTGACCAGCCAGTTCGTATTGCTGACGCTGTCGACCAGCATTGCCTCGGCGATATCGGCCTATGAGCTCACCTCGGTTTCGCAGCGCATCGAGTCCGAAAGCTTCCGCAGCTTCGAGGTCTATTTCACGGTGACGGTTTTCTACCTCGTCATTTCCTGGCTGATGATGCGCCTCTTTGCGTTCTTTTCGGCACGTTACTTCACCTATCCGGTCAAGTAGGAGCAATCGATGGGCAGCGAAGAATTCGTCTTCCTTCTGATCGGTCTGAAATGGACCGTCGTCTTGTCCGCGGTTGGCTTTGTCTGCGGATGCATTGCCGGGCTTGGTGTGGCGCTCGCCCGGACTTCGGAAATTCCACTGCTGGAGCGAGTGACGGCCGGCTACATCGCGGTCTTCCAAGGCACTCCTCTCCTGATGCAGCTGTTCGTGGTTTATTACGGTCTTGCCCTCATCGGCTTCAAGCTCGATGCCTGGGTCGCAGTTGCCATCGGGCTGACCCTGCATGCCAGCGCCTATCTGGGCGAAATCTGGCGCGGCTCGATCGAAGCGGTTCCGCGCGGCCAGAGCGAGGCCGCAAGAGCGCTCAGCCTCAAATATGTCTCGCGCATGAGGGACGTGATCCTGCCGCAGGCACTGCGCATCTCGCTGCCGGCAACGATCGGTTTCCTGGTGCAGTTGATCAAGGGAACCTCGCTCGCCTCGATCGTCGGCTTCACGGAACTTACCCGCGCCGGCAACATCATTTCCAACCAGATCTTCGAGCCGCTGACGGTCTTCGGGATCGTAGGCGCACTGTATTTCCTGATGTGCTGCCCGCTGACGATCTTCGGTGCCCGTCTTGAACGGAGGTTCGCCGCGGCATCGCGGTGATCTCCGGCGCTGACCACGAAAGAGACGGAACCATGAACAGTCCTTCATCGACCGCCGAGACCATGATCACCATGAGCCACGTGGAGAAATGGTATGGCGCCTTTCAGGCCCTGCACGACATCAACCTGTCCGTTCGCAAGGGCGAGAGAATCGTGCTCTGCGGCCCCTCCGGCAGTGGAAAATCGACGCTCATCCGCTGCATCAACCATCTGGAGACCTATCAGAAGGGCGAAATCCGCGTCGGCGGCATCCTGCTCGGAAACCAGGCAAAGGCGATCGACGCGATCCGCCGCGAAGTCGGCATGGTCTTCCAGCAGTTCAATCTCTTTCCGCATCTCACCGTGCTGCAAAACTGCATGCTGGCCCCGATGCGGGCGCTTGGCGTCGGAAAGGCGGAGGCCGAAGACCGCGCACGTTCTCTGCTTGCCCGGGTCAAGATCCTCGAACAGGCCAGCAAATATCCTGTGCAGCTTTCCGGCGGCCAACAGCAGCGTGTCGCGATTGCGCGGGCGCTCTGCATGCGGCCGAAAATCATGCTCTTCGATGAGCCAACCTCCGCACTCGATCCGGAGATGGTCAAGGAAGTCCTCGACACCATGATCAGCCTTGCTGACGAAGGCATGACGATGGTCTGCGTGACGCATGAAATGGGCTTCGCCCGGCAAGTTGCAAACCGCGTCATCTTCATGGCGAGCGGCGCGATCGTCGAGGAAGCGCCACCCGGGGAATTCTTCACCAACCCCCGCCATGAGCGCACACGCAAATTCCTCGGTGAAATCCTGCGCAACTAGGATCTGTGAGGGAACTGTCATGTCAGCACAATCGCAGACGCCTCCGCTGAAGATCGCGGTGATGGGTGCCGGTCTTATCGGAAGGCGCCATATCGAAGGCATTCTGGCCGAGCCGCGCACGACACTATCGGCCGTGATCGACCCCTCCGATGCCGGGCGCGACTTTGTGACAAGCAAGGGTGCTGCATGGTTTTCAACGTTTGCCGAAGCCCTAGCACGCGACCGACCGGACGGAGTGATCGTTGCCACCCCGAACCAGCTTCATGTCACCAACGCCCTTAATGTCATCGCCGCAGGAATTCCGGTCCTTGTCGAAAAGCCGATTGCTGACAAGGCGCAAGCAGCGGTGGCTCTCGTCGATGCTGGTTCAAAGGCAGGTGTCCCCATCCTCGTTGGTCACCATCGGCGCGACAATCCGATGATACGACAGGCAAAGCAAATCCTGGACAGTGGTCGGCTCGGCAAGATCCTGACCGTTCAGGGAACATTCTGGGTTGCCAAGCCGGACGGTTACTTCGATGTCTCCTGGCGCCGGGCGGAAGGTGCAGGGCCGGCCTTCATCAACCTGATCCATGACGTTGATCTCTTCCGTTATTTCTTCGGAGAGGTGGAAGCTGTCCATGCGATGGAAACGAATTCGGTCCGCATGCACTCCGTCGAGGATAGCATTGCTATCCTGCTTCGTTTCGCGAGCGGTGTCCTTGGAACGTTAAATGCATCCGACGCCGTCCCGTCTCCCTGGAGCTTTGAGATGACGACGGCAGAGAACCCCGCCTTTCCGCAGCAGGATCAATCTTGCTACCAGATTGGTGGGACCGGGGGATCGCTCGCCATTCCCCAGCTTGCGCTTTGGACCAATGCGTCGAAACCGGATTGGCTGGAGCCGCTTGTCCAAGAGCGCGTACCATTTGAACCAGCCGACCCGCTGGCGATACAGCTTCGTCACTTCTGCGACGTCATTTGCCGCGAGGCCGAACCGCTTGTTAGCGCAGCGGAAGGCCTCGCCACCTTGCGCGTCATCGAGGCGATCAAGGCGTCCGCCCGCTCGGGCGAAACGATCCAGCTTGGTGAACGCAGCGTGAGGCCCCTGATATGATCACCGGAACCACAAAGCTTATCGCGCACCTCGGCTATCCAACAGAATCCTTCAAGGCGCCACTCATCTACAACCCCTATTTCGAAAAGAGCGGCATCGACGCTGTCGTCGTACCGATGGGCTGCAAGCCGGAAGACTACCCTTCCTTTCTCAAGCTTATCTTCAGGCTCTCGAACATCCATGGTGCCCTCATCACCATGCCGCACAAGATTACAACGATCGGATTGCTCGATGGGGTCTCGACCAATGCCAAGGTTGCCGGCTCCTGCAATGCCGTCCGACTCCAGCCGGATGGCAAGCTAATCGGCGATATGTTCGATGGTGAAGGCTTTGTCCGCGGCTTGTTGCGCAAGGGACAATGGGTGGCGGGAGCCCAGGTGCTGATCGTGGGTGCTGGCGGCGTCGGCTCCGCGATCGCTGCCTCGTTGGCCGGAGCCGGCGCGCGACGGATTGCGCTTTACGATGACAACCCGGCTACGTCAGCGGGACTCGGCAACCGGCTGAAGACACACTACCCAATGACTGAGGTGAGCATGGGTTCAACCGATCCAGCCGGTTTCGACATCGTCGTCAACGCAACCCCCCTCGGGATGAGAAAGGACGATCCCCTGCCGCTTGACGTATCGCGCCTTTCACCCACCACTTTCGTCGGCGAAGTCGTCATGAAAGAGGAAATCACGCCGTTTCTCGCTGCCGCCCGCGAACGGGGGTGCGCCTTTCAGGTCGGGACGGACATGTTGTTCGAGCAAATACCGGCCTATCTGGAGTTCTTTGGCTTTCCCACGACAAGCGCAGAATACCTGCGGTCGATCGCACAGCTTCCGTAGGGAAGCTGTCGCAGGAACCAGTAACAGGTGCAAACTGCTTGCAACCGGAGAGCCGAAACGGGCCCTGTTGCCGAAGAGCGGCAAGAGATCAATCGGGACATTCGGCGCCTGTGTTCGTCCACGCGGCGATCAGGGCGGCCAGTGCCTCCTGTGAGCCGGGAGGTGTGCTACGTCCCGCGCCCGGATGCCATGCCCACCCTACCAGATGGTCTTCACCCATGTGGCGAACGAGATCGGCATGAGACCGATTGCCGTTCCGGCTCGTGTCTTTCACCTGCCTGCATATTTCACCCACCGTTAGCCCTTGCCATGCCATACTGGCCGGTGCCAGCGACCAGTGCGCATCGCCCGGAATGGATTTCAGGCGGCTGCCAACAATCGGACGGTTCTCGGCACCGTGGCAGGTGCTGCAGGCAAGCCCCGCCGGGCCCAACGGACTTTGGCTGGCGTTCATCAATGGCACATGCGGATGTTTGTCTTCACCTTGCGTCGGGCTACGCGTCGCCGGGTGGCAGTTGATGCAGCGCGGATGCGTCAGGACCCGGCTCGCCTCTTTAAAGATGGCCTTCGAGCGCGCGCTGGTGTCCGCGATGGCATCAAAGTCGGAGACGGCCTTGAGGGCTCCGCCGTCCGATGTTTCGGCGTAGCCGTTCAGGGGGCCGACAAGGGCAGCAATAGCTGCCGTGCCGAGAATGGCGGCCAACGGCACAGCGACGATCCGCTTCTTCACCATCACACCCTCCGCAAGTCGTTCTGGTCGATTGGCAGCGAGCGCAACCGCTTGCCGGTTGCCATGAAGATCGCATTGAAAAGCGATGGCGCGACACCGGGTGTGCCGACCTCCCCTATGCCACCTGGGGCCTCCGAACTCGGCACGATATGGACCTCGATCTTCGGCGTCTCGTATATTCTGAGAACCGGAGAATCGTCGAAGTTGCTTTCCACGACAGCACCATTGCGGACCGTGATGCGACCGTAGAGAGCTGCACTCAGCCCGTAGATGATGCCGCTCTGTATCTGGGCTTCCACCGTGTCAGGATTGATCACCTGGCCGCAATCGACGGCACAAACGATACGGTCGGTCTTCAGCGTGCCGTCCTCTCCGACGCTTACCTCCGAGATCGTGGCAGCAAAGCTTCCAAAATCCTCCGAAATGGCGATACCTCTTCCCTTTCCCTGCGGAAGGGTGGTTGACCAACCGGCCTTCTCTGCCGCGAGATTGAGCGCTGCGAGGAGACGCGGCTTATGCTGAAGCAGCCGCCTGCGGTATTCGAGCGGATCAATGTTCGCGACGTGGGCCAACTCGTCAATCCCGCCTTCAATGACGGGGATGTTGCGTGTTGCGCCGACGCCGCGCCAGTTGCCCGTCAGCATTCCATCAGGCGCCTCGTGTCGGGCGAATTCCGTATATTTGTTAGGGATAGCATAGGGCGACTCCGCACCGCCCATGCTATCGAGGTCAATACCGTCGCGGGTGAAAGCCGGCAGCCAGCGCGCCATGACGGACGGCCCAATCACCCGGTGCCGCCAGGAAACGGGCATGCCGTCGGCACCGAGTGTTGCCGTGACCTTGCTGTAGTTGAGATAGCGGTAACAGTCGTGGCGGATATCTTCCTCGCGGCTCCAGGTGACCTTGACCGGGCCCTGCACCTGCTTGGCGATCTTCGCAGCCAGAATGACGCCGTCGACATCAAGCCGGCGCCCGAAGCCGCCGCCCAGCAGGTGATTGTGTACGACGACCTTGTCCAAGGGCAGCCCCGTCACATCGGCGACGGCCTGCCGCGCACGTCCGAGGACCTGGGTTCCGACCCACACGTCGCAACCGTCGCTTCGCACGTGGAGAGTGCAGTTCATTGGCTCCATTGCCGAATGCGCGAGGATCGGCAGGCGGTAGATGAACTCAACGGGAGGTCCGTGCTCGGCCTCCGCCTTGGCGACGTCGCCTTCATTTATATGTGGCAGAGCATTGCCGCTGATGGCATCTTCCATGCGCTTTTCGAGATCGGCAAGCGAGAGATCCCCGCTGACGCCTGGGTCCCACTCAAGGGAAAGTGCTGCCAGCCCCTTGCGTGCGGCACCCGTGTTGTCGGCCACGACCGCGACCGCATCCTCAATGCGCACAACCTGCTTGACGCCTTTTACTGCCATGGCCGGTCCGTCGTCGACCGAACGCAGCTTGCCGCCAAAATGGGGACAGATGGTGATTGCGGCGTAGGACACGCCTTCCGGACGGGCATCGATACCGAACTTCGCCGTACCGTTGACCTTCTGCGGACTGTCCAGACGTTTGATAGATTGGCCGATCAGCTTGAAGCTCGACGCAGGCTTCAATGGCATTTCCTGCGGAACAGGCTGCAACGCAGCAGCCTGAATCAGGCTGCCATAGGTACTCCGGCGGTCACTCGCCATATGGACGACGTGTCCCGCCTCGGCTTTGCAGCTATCCGGTTCCACACCCCAACCACGGGCAGCAGCACTTACCAGCATGATGCGCGCAGCGGCTCCCGCCTTGCGCATCTGGTCGTAAACGGCGCGAATGGCGAGGGAACCGCCAGTGATCTGATCGCCCAGCAAGGGGTTCGAATACTGCGTGGGATCGGCAGGCGCATGCTCGAGAACCACCTGATCGAGAGCGACTTCCAGCTCTTCTGCCAACAGCATCGCAACCGAAGTGTAAATCCCTTGTCCCATCTCCACGGAGGGCATGACCAGGACAATCTTGCCTTCGGCAGGGATCCGAATGAAGGCGTTGGGCTCAAACGCCTCTGCTGCGTATGAGGGCGAAGGCCGCAGGCCAATGACAAGGCCTGCTCCGGTTAGCGATGCGCCGATCAGAAAGTGCCGGCGAGATACGGAAAGCTTGATTTTGTCGTGAAGAGACATCGCATCACCCCGCCGCGGCCAGCTTGATCGCGGCTCGAATGCGCGGATACGTGCCACATCGACAGATATTTCCGGCCATGACCGCATCGATATCGTCGTCTGTCGGCGACGGATTTGCCGCCAGCAGCGCTGTCGCGGACATGATCTGTCCAGACTGACAATAACCGCATTGAACGACATCGATGTCGAGCCAGGCTTTCTGGATCCGTGCGCCTTCGGCAGTCTCACCAATCGCCTCGATGGTGGTGATCGACTTGGACACCGCATCTGCAACCGGCATCACGCACGACCTGACTGGCACGCCGTCGACATGCACCGTGCAAGCACCGCACATGGCAATGCCACAGCCGAATTTCGTTCCGGTGAGACCTATGCTGTCGCGAAGAACCCATAGAAGCGGGATATCGCCATCCACATCGACGGCGTATTTCTTACCATTCACCTCGAGATCGTAAGACATACAACTACCGGCTGAAAGCCGTCCCCCAACGCACATGCAGCTGTGGCAAGCTAGCAGCAAAACGGGGAAATCCGCCAGTTACATTCTTGTGAAGGTTAGGATACGGCGCAACCACAGGGAACATGGTCGGAAGCCTCGGCCATTGCAGAGCTCGCGAGGGCGCAACGCCAGGTTTTGCTATGGAGGTTCGACAACATGCTTGTCATTTGTGGGCTGCGCCAAGCCTTGCAAGAACCTCGCCGGGTATCTGATAAAGCCTTATGACATCCCTATCATTGTGGAAGCCGCACATCTCGCGCTGGATGAACAAGGCCCAGACGGCGTCGGAAGCGTCATCGAGGAGGGTTTGCCTGTCGGTCCCGAAATTGGTCTCCGGCGACCAGGAGGCAAGCCTGGCCAACGCGGCCTCCGTCTTGCGGCCCTGGCGGCCCAATGCGTCCGCCCGCGCGGAAGCGAGTTCGTATTCCAAGGGGCTCAACCCGGTGCTCGACTGTCCTGAGATTGATCGTGGCGGCCTGAGACTCACGATTGCCTCCTTTTCCCGGATATTCAGTTCACCTTGCACCGTGCGATGCGCTGCGGCGACCTTCTCCGACGCCTGGCAACAGGCTCAGTCGGTGTGACACGTTTCTCGCTTCCCTTCGCGCGTCAACGTGGCTTCCTTGCCCTTGATCCAGAATTCCATATCGCTATTGGCGTAACGGCCGCCATCGGCCGAAACGACCTGCGGCAGTATGATCAAGCGTCGTGCGCCCGCAAAGACAAGGATGACACTTCCAGGCGAAACGGTGGGCGAGGAAAAAGTTGCGCTGAGACGCGTACCGGTCGAACACTCGTAGTGCGCTTCGATCGGGCCTGGACTGGCCGCGAAAGCCGGAAGCGCAACAAGCGCAATCATCACGGTCGTCCTCGCGGGCATCACGCCTCCTTGGCCGGGCGGACACATTTCATCTAGTCGAGCCAATCTAACGCGGCGAGGCTCGTGAAGGAAGAGGTGCGTCCCTAGCTGCGCGGGCGCGCCAGAAATTGCACCGGGCCCACATTTCGGGACAAGTTGCTCGCATAGAAATGTCGGACATCCGGACAGCGCCGCGGCGCCGTCCGGACCCGCAGCGGACTTCCGGTAAAACCTGGACCTGCGAGAAGGCATGGCAGGTGGCAGTATCGCCTTTGCCTGATGATATAGTCCGTCCTCGTGAAAGGTTTCAGCCGCTGCCGGCGGCGGCCAGCAGCGTCGCTGCGACGAATACGCCATACTCAGAACCGGCCGCGTATTTTGTCGTAAAGGTCGCGCATATCATCGAGCGCGCGGTCATAAGTGGACTGTCGCGCCGAGGCTTGCAATCGCCCGGCGATCGCTAAACCGAATATCGCAGCGACGGCGGCAACTGTCACCAGGCTGGATACGGGATATAACTTTACGGTCGCTTTTGTCTGTCGGACAGCTACACTAGCGCCGGTCTTGACGGCCGCAGAAGCGTCGGCCACTTGCCTGCGAAGGATCTCCACCTGCGACCGGAGAAGGCTGATCTCCTCATCGGCATTGAACTCGGGTTGCGGAGGAATTCCGATGGTAGCCGTGTTTAAGTCAACCACGGCGCGCGGCACTGGCTCGCCGATCTTGGCGCCGTCAGCAACGAGAGGTCTCGTGGTGGTCTTTTTTTCCGCTGGCATTTTTGTTCTCCGTCCAGATGGTGCTCGAAGAGCGCATAGTGAAATCGGACAGATACGCCTCGCGGCCGCAGATTGTTCCAATCCAATCAGATCGGCTCGCAAAGTGGAACGAACTTGTACTCGCGCAGAGCTTGCGGTTCGTCTTGAAATTCAGAAAAGGCGGGTACTTGCCGTCACTAAACGAGCCCGGCTTTTTTACGGCATTAGAGACGTTTCCGGGACTATTGCTAACCAGTGTTCATGAGCCGCCAGGGCATTAATCTCGATCGCTCCACTGTGGCCGATCGGGTGCTGCCGAGACGTTCGGCAGGTTCTACGTGCCAATTCCGCCCGCACCGCAGAAGCGCAGACAGCAGTCCACGTCGTTGCCGCCTGATCGTCGCAGCTGGCGAGGCTTACTCAAGACACATGCAAAGTCAGCTTTAGAAACTCGATCGTACGCGACCAGGCTAGCTTTGCTGCTCCGGCTGAATAATGCACGCCATCGTTGTCGTCGTCAAAGCCGCGCTCCGTGTTCTCATAGCTGAATATCTCAGCTTTCAGCCCGCTCTCCCTGACAAGATCGACAAAGGCCGGAATCTCGGGATCTACAAACTGATCTTTGCCCGCCAGGTTGAGGAGGAGAGGCGTCTTGTCGGCTAGCGACCATCTCGGTTTGGCCGCCGTCGACGACGTCGAGGCCACGGATAGCAGCTCCGAAATCCGAGACCGTGTTCGGCTTTTCAGACGCACGAGGACGGGGCCATATGCTCGGCATCAATATCGAAACTGACATGCGTCGTGCGGCGTTCAATCATATATAGAAGTTGTCGTTCAGCTTTTTCGACAACCACAAGACCGGGCACATCGTCGGGCGGCTGACGAAGGATCTTGAAAAGATTGGCGAAGTCGCCCATCACGGGCCTTAGGATCTGTTCATCGCACTGAACTGGCGCTGAAAACGGCTGTCGTCGTGCCGCTGACGGCCTGGGTGACAAGCCACTTCGGTGCTTGCCTCCCTTGCCGCGACAATGACGGCGATCTCTTCCTTCCTCATTGGACCGCTGAGCCTGACCGGCCTGATTGCACCCCACCTATCGCCGCTGACCGGCTTTCACCGGAGCCGCGACCACCTGCTCGCAGCGATGCTGATAGGCGCCGGTCTACTCGTACTGGCCGACGGTCATCCCGCGTTATCATATACCCCTACCAAGTGCCCGTCGGCCTGTTCGCCGCGCTGGTCGGAGGGCTATATCTTCTTTGGCTTCTCGGTCGAAAGGAACGGCTTGCCTCATTCTAAGTCGCTGCGGCGCTCCAACTGTGCCAAGGAGATCACTTGCGCACGGCAACTCCACCAAGGCTACATTCCGTAACGGCAGGCCGATGCATCCACGCGCAAGTGTGGCTGTTAGCTATCGCCGCCAACCGATTGATTACCTGATGACTTCGATCACGCGACGGGTATGCGGATCAACAATGACACGTTGCTTGTTGACCACGGTGTAACCGTATGCATCGTTGCTGGGGATGGTGTGGATTTCTACCGAAGACGGCAATTCCGTCCCGACGACGATGTCGCCATCATAAACGACCGACGGAACCTCTTGTTCGGTTATATAGGTCCTTACCTCGCCAGGCACGGTCACGACCGTGGTCTGAGCCGAAGCGGGACCGGCCAAAAAAAGTCCTGTGATTGCCGCTGTCATGAGAGCTTTCATATCTACCTCCATGTGTGAAAAGGGAACTCCCCTTTCACGTGAAGGTGCCCTCACGAAGAGCAGAGCCGATCGGCATTATTGAAGCGTTCGGCTGGCGTCTCCTGGGGGCACTTCGGCGGTCAGGAGGAGCTTGTCGATCCTGCGCCCGTCAAGATCGACGACCTCGAATCGCCAACCGTTCATGACAAAGCTTTCGCCCACTTCCGGCAAATGCTTCATCTCCTCCAGCACGAGTCCGGCAACCGTCTGATATTCCCGGTCGTCCTCGACCTGGAAGCTCATGAAGTCGGCAAACTCGTCGATCGGCGTCCAGCCGGATACGAGATAGCTGCCGTCGTGGCGGCGAACGATGGCCTTCTCTCCAAACGCGTCCTCCTGAACGGCGCCCAAGATTGCTTCCAGAATGTCGCCAGAGGTAATCACGCCTTCGAAGTGGCCGTATTCGTCATAGACCAGCACCATGTGGCAGGGTGAGCGACGAATGGCCTGGATGACATCAAGAGAGCCCGACAAATCCGACACAATCGGCACTTCCTTGGCGAGGGTGGCGACATCGGCATGACCGGACGAAGCAATTGCGTCGTAGAAGTCCTTGGTCAAAAGCACCCCGATGATCTCATCTGAGCTGTTTCTGCGCACCGGCAATCGCGCCTGAACGCTCCGGCGGAGCTGATCTCGGATCTCATCGAAACCGTCCTCGACGTCGATCACCTCGACATCCCGGCGAGGCGTCATCAAGGCTCTCGCACTTCGGTCCGCCAGCCTCATGACACCGGAAATCATCGCCGACTCTTCCGTCTCAATCACACCGGCGCTCTGCGCTTCTGCCAAGACGGTCTTGATTTCCTCGTCGGTGACCATATCGGCGGACTTGCCTGATTGACCAAGAACACGAAGGATCATGCGACCGGAAGCGTCGAGGAACCAGACGAGCGGGGCGGCCAGGCGAGACAGGAACATCATCGCCGGGGCGACTTTGCTTGCCACTGTCTCCGGCGCGCGAAGCGCGATCTGCTTCGGCACCAGCTCACCGACAATCAGCGACAGGTATGTGATTGCGACAACGACCGAGCCGACCCCAAGCGCATCGGCAGCGGTCGGTGAAAGGCCGTGCGTGCCGAGCCAGCCGGCCAGTCTCGCACCAAGCGTCGCGCCTGAGAACGCACCGGACAGCACGCCGACGAGGGTAATGCCGATCTGCACGGTGGACAGGAACCGCCCTGGCTCCTCGCCCAGTCGGATGGCAATGGCGGCCCCCCGGCTTCCCTGGTCGGCCAGCACTTTGAGGCGTGCGGGACGCGAGGATACGACCGCGAGCTCCGACATGGCAAGGACGCCATTCAAGATGGTGAGAATGGCAACGATTGAAATTTCGAGAAACAAAAAAAGGAACCCTGTAATTTACGAAGCTACGCGAAACATAGGCATTCTCCCACAGAACACCAGCTGCAAGCCACCCGGAATGATGGTTTCTTCGCTTATTCCCGGATCGCTGGATTGCAGAATCCCAGATCGCCGGTCCGCACGTCGGACGAGGCGGTTCGTTGGCCACAGAAACCTGAGGCCCCGAAAGGTTGGTTTTCATCTGGTATGAAGCATCGCCAACAGGTTCACGCCGAGACACGGTCCACGCGGCACGACGAAGCCGAGCGTTTCGGCTGACCCTCACCCGCGTCTCCAAGTGCCCGAGCGCGCGGAGCGTCGCGCCATTTCGCGCCTGACCGCATAAGCACTGACCGCGACGAGGATTGCAGCCAAAGCCAGCGCGATCAACACGTGCAAATGAAGTTCCAGCCGGCCGATCAGTATCTCAACGGCGTGTCCGGCCAGGAATCCAATCGCCGTTATTGCGACGCCCCAGATCAGCGCGGCGATCGCATTGAGTATAATGAACTTCCGTGCCGAGACGTTCGAGACGCCGATTGCAACGGGGCTGATCGTTCGCATGCCGTAGATGAAACGAAAGGCGAGGATAAAGCCTGTCGGATGCGCTTCGAGGAGCTTTGTCACTCTCGCGATCGGTTCCGATTCCAGCAGCTTTTGAACATAGGACCACTTGGTGGCGTAGCGACCTGACAAGAAGAAGAACTGGTCTGCAGCAAAGGACCCGAGACACGCGGCCAGAGCGACCTGCCAATATGGAACAAGCTGCCGATGAGCCAGGACACCACCCAGAAACGCTGCCGTTTCCCCTTCAACACCGGCCCCGATAAAAACGGCCAAGACGCCGTATTCGCCAATCAGCCTCTCCAGCAATGCCTAGCCTCCGGCCGCCCAACAACCAGCAATCTGCCCTGAATTGCGTCCTGCAGCAACGTCCGCAGGCGCATGCGAGGCGTGAAGAGCGCCAAGCTGCCATTTCCCGGTTTGTTGCGAAAGTAGTTGCCCCTGAGCACAACGACGCTATCGACCGTCTTTTGCGAAGGGCACAGGGCAATTTGCTGCTCTACAACGAGCTCAGTCGTTTCGCCGAAACAAGCCCGGAAACCCAGATCCGCCTCGCGATCAACTTCAGGCGAATGTCGGAAGTCACACGCGACCCGCATGACCGGGCGCTACCTTTCGTCGGGGCCATGTTCGACACCATTGTCGAGCTTTTATCATCGCAATCTGGTGGCCAACGGTTCTGCCGAACCGCGCCTTCTCCATGACGATTTGCGAAATCTGGCCCTCGACGAATTTGATCGCTTCCGCGCGCTGACGATGCAGTCCTTTCGTACAAGACCCCTGTTCTTCCAGCGGGCCTTGGAGAAGGCGCGCGACGACGTGGGACGTGCGCTCGGAGCTTCGCTAAAGACACTTGACGCTCGGAATTTGACATTCAACCGAGCCGCAAGGTCGATCGTTGACCGCCGAAGGTGCCGTTGCGAAAGCTCTCAGAGCAAATTTTGCATGGCGTGAAATCATCTATTGAAGCAACCCGAAAGGAGAGGGCAATGAGCGACTGCTGCAGAAATCCAGACGTCGGAACGTCTGGCCCGTACGACCCGGGTGAGGTGCGACTATACGGACGTCCTGCAACCGACTGCACCAAAGTTGAGGTCCCTGAAGATCCTTACCCTGACGAGGGGACGGACTGCACCGACAAGAGCAAAAGCGCGCCGAGCGTGAACATTTCGCTGCAATATTGCCAAAAGACAATATGCCTGCCGATAGCAATAGGGCTGCCGTGGTGGCGCGGCTTTGGAGATGGATGCCAAGGCTATCTCAAGAGCATCGGCGTCATCTACGGCGACGCTTACGAAGGGCATTGCTACAAGATGCCGAAACCGGTGATCATGCTGTTGCCGGAGATGCCAAAGACGATCGCATCGGACGATTGCGGCTGTGACTGCGGCTACTCGCCGGCGCTTGGCTACCACGTCTGGCAATTGGACAAAAGACAAAGTGCGGTCACGCTCGATGTCAAGACGGACGATCTCCAGGCGCTCGTACTCGATGAAAACATGCCCGGAAACAGATCGCCGCAGGCCTACTCGCACTCCATGTCCTTGGCACCCATGCGGGCGCGAGAGTAGTCATTTCGGTTTGCGGGTCGATCGTCCGAGCGGCCCGCCTGCCTTGCCACATGGCGCGCGGAACGGTATTTCGCGGTGCGGGCGATGTCCGGCTTGACCGCGCAGCGTGGGGAGAGTGGCATGCAGACAGAGAAAATCGGCTTCATCGGGACCGGGGCAATCAGCGACGCCATGGTCAGGGGCCTGTTGACGAAGCCAGCCGCCGTCGCGCAGGTGACCATTTCGCCTCGCAACGCCGCGATCGCGCAGAAATTGGCTGCGGACTTTTCGGAAGTCTCGATTGCCGCCGACAATCAGGCCGTCATCGACGCGAGCGACTTGATTGTCCTGGCGGTGCGCCCGCAAATTGCGAAGGAGGTTCTCGGCGGACTGACGTTCCGAAAGGGTCAATCCGTTCTCAGTGTCATTGCAGCCACCGATCGCAAGACACTTCTTGAATGGATCGGGGCTGATGTTCACCTCGTCCAGGCAATTCCACTGCCTTTTGTGGCCGACCGCGAAGGCGTGACGGCCGTTTTTCCGCCGGATTCTCGCATTGCGGCGCTCTTTACCGTTATGGGTACCGCGGTCGAATGCGAGACCAAGGAGGAGTACGACCTATTGGCGGCGGCCAGCTCCCTGATGTCGACCGTCCTGGGAATCATGGACATTTCGGCCGCGTGGCTGGAACAACGTGGCCTCACCAAAGGCAAGGGACGCGCCTATATCGCGCCACTGTTTACCAATCTCACGCAGACTGCGCTGCGCTCGAAAACCGTTCCGCTTGAAGAACTTAGCAGCGAGTTTGCGACGAAGGGCGGCCTCAACCAACAGGTGCTGTCCGACTTCGAGAAAAACGGCGGGCGCGATGCCCTGATCCTGGCGCTTGACCGCGTCCTGGCGAGGATACAGGGCGCCAAGGCCTGAAAGATCTAGAAGGTCGGCGGTGTGCAGGCGCTGATGACCTCGCATGCAATCGGCCCGACGCATCGGAACCGGTGCGGTCGCCGGCTTTCGAAATAATAGGCATCGCCCGGTCCAAGGATCCGCCGCTCGTCGTCGACAGTCACTTCGAGCCGCCCGGAAAGAACGATACCGCCCTCTTCCCCCTCGTGAACGAGGGGAACCTTGCCGGTGTCGGAGCCCGGCTGGTAGCACTCCTTCAGGATCTGCAGGCTGCGCCCGAACAGGCTTTCTCCAACCTGACGATAGGAGATCGGCCCCTTGCCGATCTCGACGAGCTCCTCTGCGGCGTAGAATGCCTTTCGCGGCCGCTCCGGTTCGAAGGCAAAAAACTCCGCTAGACCGATGGGGATGCCGTCGAGAATACGCTTCAGTGCCCCGACGGAAGGGTTGGAGGAGTTCGACTCGATCAACGAGATCGTTGAATTCGTGACACCGGCGCGCTTGGCCAGTTCGCGTTGAGAGAGATTGTGCATCATCCTCAGATGACGAAGGCGGTTGCCGATATCGACGGACATGGGGCGCGTTTCACCTGTTGCGAATATCGAAACATATTCAACTTGTGGCTATACATTTCAAGTGCTTACACACGCAAAGAAAAGGACTTGTCCGTCGGCGCAAATCACCCAACATGTCGCCACGCACAATGGAGACTATAGCGGTGGACCAGATCAGCATTTCCAACCGGCCTTCCCTCGATAATTTCTGGATGCCGTTTACGGCAAACCGCCAATTCAAGACCACACCCCGGCTGCTCGCCTCAGCCGAAGGCATGTATTACACGGATATTGACGGCAACAAGGTTCTGGACGGCACGGCTGGCCTCTGGTGCGTCAATGCCGGCCACGGTCGCCAGCGCATCGCGGAGGCCGTTGCTCGCCAGCTGCAGACGATGGACTTTGCCCCGACCTTTCAGATGGGCCATCCCGTCGCCTTCGACTTTGCCGAAAGGCTCGCAAGGATCGCGCCGGGCGGCTTAAGCGCAAAACTCGATCGCGTATTCTTCACCGGCTCCGGCTCGGAATCGGTCGATACGGCGTTGAAGATTGCGATCGCCTACCAGCGCGCCATCGGCCAGGGCACCCGCACCCGCATCATCGGTCGCGAGAAGGGATATCACGGCGTCGGCTTCGGCGGCATCTCGGTCGGCGGTCTCGTCAACAACCGGCGCGTCTTCCCGCAGATACCGGCCGACCATATGCGCCATACCCTCGACATCGAGCGAAATGGTTTCTCCAAGGGGCTCCCGCAGCATGGGGTCGAACTGGCCGACGATCTGGAGCGGCTGGTTGCGCTGCATGGCGCAGAAACGATCGCCGCCGTCATCGTCGAGCCGATGTCTGGATCCGCCGGCGTCATCCTGCCGCCGAAGGGGTATCTGGAGCGTCTGCGCGCTATTGCTGACAAGCATGGCATCCTCCTGATCTTCGACGAGGTCATCACCGGCTTTGGCCGGCTCGGGACGCCATTTGCGACCGACTATTTCGGTGTCGTTCCCGATCTTGTCACCACCGCCAAGGGCCTGACGAACGGCGCCATTCCGATGGGAGCGGTCTTTGCGCGCCGTAAGGTGTACGACGCGTTGATGGTGGGACCCGAGAGCCAGATCGAACTCTTCCACGGCTATACCTATTCCGGTCACCCGGTTGCCAGTGCTGCCGGCATTGCCACATTAGAGATCTACGAAGAGGAAGGCCTGCTGACCCGTGCCGCATCCTTGACCGACACCTGGCAGGAGGCTCTTCACTCCTTGAAGGGACTGAGGCATGTGGTCGACATCCGCAACCTCGGGCTCGTCGGCGCAATCGAACTTGCATCCCGCGACGGCGCGCCTGGTGCGCGCGCCTATGACGTCTTCGTCGACTGCTTCCAGAAGGGACTGTTGATCCGTGTCACGGGCGATACGATCGCGCTTTCCCCGCCGCTGATCATTGAGAGCGGCGAAATCGGAAATATCGTCTCGATTCTCGGAGATGCCCTGAAACGAGCAGAATAGGACCGGCTCGGCGCGTTTCTGTTTGGCGGTCAACCGCCGAGCAGAAACGCAAGGCGTTGAGGTGAGATTCCTGCCAAGCGCATGCGGCCGCGGTCAACATGGTCGGAAAAGGTGCTTCGAACAGTTTGCTTTTTGATCCGGCCGGGATAAGGATCGCCTCATGTGATCAAGGAGCGTTCCATACCGATGTCGAAACCCCGGTTGAGAAGGGAAGCAGATCTCCTTCTGCATCGTGGGACCAGGGCTGCCAGTGGCGACTATCCAGTGAGCCGCGCCCGCAGGCCTGTCGCCGTGCAACGCCTGATCGGCGCGTTGGGAAACATCATGCTGTCCGACGCTGCTCCATTCATGGAGAAGTTTGTCGCGGGGAAAGTATTCCACCTGCTCCAGGAACCGGGCGCCATCGCAAACAAGCCGGCCACCTCTCTGCCCCTGGCTCCGCAATTGCAATTTGCGCTGCGCAATTTGGCTTTGAGGGGTGAACCTTTCGAAGAGGTCGCCGCGGCCATCAACGACGTCGCCAAGAGCCTCGAATGGGTTGCGAGCAAAACCGGCCCGTTTGCCAGCATCAACATAGAACATACGCATGCTCATGCGGTCGTGGCCGGCATATCCGGCGTGGAAGAGCGGAGCGACGTGGCACTCGGCCTCACCATCATGGCGCCTTACAGCCGTTTCCCTGACCACATACAGTATCGCTCCCGCGTATTTCTGGCGCTATCCGACTGCGAGTTCTCCTGCGATGACAAGGGCTGGCAGCGCGGTTCCATCGGTTCGATTTTTTTCAACGAAGCGGGGCACAATGTCGCGATGCGATGCACCGCACGTCCGCTTCTGGCCGCCTGGTGCCATGTCGAACGATAACTGACTGCTTTCTTGCATTGCCTCTTGACGTCTGGGCGCCAAACCTTTGAATTACAAGGGCACTCTAGAGAGGACAAACCCCTGCGCAGCAGCGACACATATACCGGATCAGGCGAGATGGCCGGTCGCATTTACGACCGCGACTGGGAAGCAAGCGGCATCGGTCCCTTTTCCTCGTGGCCGGCCGAACTGAAATCGGCCGTCGACATCATGCTGCCCGCCAAGGCGCAGATCGTCATATTCTGGGGCCGGGATTTCATCGCTCTCTATAATGACGCCTATGCCCCTACAATCGGGCTCAAGCATCCTCAGGCGCTCGGCCGCCCCGCCCGCGAGCATTGGAGCGAATTGTGGAGCGACCTGGAACCGCTCCTGCGACGTGTTCTTGATCACGGCGAGACAGTGGTTGCCAAGGACCGTCCATTCTATATCGAGCGACACGGCTATCCCGAGACTGTACACTTCGACATCTCCTATTCGCCGATCAGGGACGAAGCGGGAAAGGTCGGCGGCGTCATCTGCATCGTCAGCGAGACCACTGAACGCGTCAGGTTTGAGACCGCGTTGCGGGAGAGCGAGGAGCGGTTTCGTGCCATATTCTCGCAAACGGCCGCAGGCATAGGCCAGTCTGATCTCGCGGGCCGCCTGCTCTTGGTCAACAGCCGTTTCTGCGACATCGTCGGATACACGGAAGCCGAGCTTCTGAAGATGCGAGTGCAGGACATCACCTTTCCCAAGGATCTGGACAACTATGTCCAATCGTTCAGGAGGATGGTGGAAACCGGCGAAAGCTTCGACATCGAGAAACGCTACGTTCGCAAGGATGGCAGCCTCGTTTGGGTGGCGAGTTCCATTTCGCCTCTTCGCGACAAGAATGGAGATATACGGCAAACCGCGGCGGTTGTCGTCGATATTACCGAACGCAAGCGGGCTCAGGAAGTCGAACGCCGCCTTGCCGCGATCATTGCTTCGTCCGACGAGGCCATTCTCGGCACCGACCTGAACATGAGGATCACGAGCTGGAATATCGGAGCAGAAAAGCTCTACGGCTATTCGGCTGAGGAAGCGATCGGCCGCTCGGTCATCATTCTGGTTCCGGATGACAGGATTGAAGAGGAGCCTGCGATCATCAGGCAGGTCAGCACCGGTCGGAAGGTCGAGCCCTATGAGACCAAGCGCCGACGCAAGGATGGCGGGCTTGTCGACGTCCTGCTCAGCGTTTCACCAATTTTCGACGCCTATGGCAGGATTGTCGGGGCCTCAAAAATAGCGCACGACATCAGCGCCCGAAAGGAGGCCGAGCGGCTCCAGACAGTTCTCGTGGGCGAACTGAACCATCGTGTGAAGAACGTGCTCGCGACCGTGATGGCGATTGCGCGACAGACGCTCGGACGCGAGGAGGCAACCCGGGCCGGCGTGGACGCTTTCGAGGCCAGACTGGCCTCGATGGCCAAGGCACATGATCTGCTGACACACGGCAACTGGGAGCAGGCCGAACTGGAAGCCGTCATCAAGCAGTCTCTGTCTCACTATCAGCGTGACAGGTTTTCGATCTCGGGCCCGAGCATCCAACTGGCGCCGCGGGCGGTTGTGTCAATCTCGCTGGCTCTGCACGAATTGGCGACGAATGCAGCCAAGTATGGTGCCTTGTCCGCACCGGAAGGCCACGTTACGATTGAATGGTCGCTTGGCGCCGACAACAGGCTGAGGTTGCGCTGGCAGGAAATGGGGGGGCCGACCGTTGCTCCTCCGTCGCGAAAGGGCTTCGGCTCGCGCCTGATCGAAAACCTGCTGGCGGCCGAGTTGAAGGGTGACGTAACGATCAGCTACGACCCAGCCGGCGTCATCTGCGAGGTCGACGCCGCTGTCGGCGCCGGATGGGATCATGATCGTTCGAGCGATCCGGCGCCGTAATGGCGAACACCGCCTGCGTCAGGCGGTGTTCACTTCACAAGCAGCGGCGCCTTGCCTCTCACGCGTTCGTAGAGGTCGATGACGTCCTGATTGAACATCCGTACGCAGCCAGACGAGGCGTTCTTGCCGATCGTTTGCCATTCCGGAGAGCCGTGGATGCGATAGAGCGTGTCCTGGCCGTCCTGAAAGATGTACAGCGCGCGTGCCCCGAGGGGATTGTTCACGCCGGGCTGCATGCCTTGCTTCCACTGTTCGAGTTTCGGATTGCGACTGATCATCGACGGTGTCGGTGTCCATGTCGGATACTTTCGCTTCCACTGAATGATTGCACGCCCCTTCCATGCGCGGCCCTGGGCACCGAGGCTCACACCGTAGCGAAAGGCTCGTCCATCCTTCAGCACCAGGTAGAGAAACTTTTTCTCGGTCTCGACCACGATGGTGCCCGGCGGCTCGTCGGTCGTATAGTCGACTTCCTGGCGCAAATAGTCGGGATGGACCGCTGCGTAATTTATCGCCGGCCAACGAAACTCTCCCTCGTCGACTTCGGCATAGGCGATGGAATAGTCCGGCTTCTCGGAAGCCCGCTCCACCGGCTGGATCTCATGCTGCGGATCTGGTTCGGGCGCAATCGTCTCAATGGAGGGAGCCGGGGCGGTTGCGACAATTCGTTCTGAGGGAAGCTGCGTACAAGCAGCAAGAAGTGAGGCGCCGGCCGCTGCCAACAGCGGTCGGATCAAGGATGTGGCATGCAATTTCAAAGATTCCGATTCATGTTTCAGTCAGGCAAGACATCCCTACTCGCTCATACCGTGGCTGAAATGTGTTTTCGGTCATCAGAAATGCAGGACGAGGTCGCGTTAAGGCGAGACTGTTGAAAGAGGACAACAATTGGCTGTTGCCCATAGCCACGGCGAGGAGCTCGCGGTTTCTCCCAATCCGCGCTATGCCGTAATCCGAAATCCGGAGGGGACGCTCTCAGGGGATACCGGTTCGGCCTCGACAGCTTGCACCGACGCGCCGGGGGGGCCTTTCCAAAATTCCTTCAGCATCGCCGAGACAGCCGTCTCCGGCCCCGCAATAAGCGCCGTCACGGATCCATCGGTCTCGTTGCGGACCCAGCCCGCAAGGCCGAACTCCTCGGCCCGGAACCGTGTCCAAACGCGAAAACTGACGCCCTGGACCAGACCGGATATCCGCACCCGAAAGGCTTTTGAATTCCCGCCCATGCTTGCCTCCGTTGGTCCGCGCCTTGTAAGCAATCTGGCGCACGAGGAGAGAATTCAAGCACTGCCGGCGCCGCCGCTTGCGACCGCTGTTAAGCATCATTTGCTATTGCGCGATTTTCAACGCCATAACTGCTTGTTCCGCTGGACTGAATCGAATGACGCGCTACATTGGTAAGTGCTTCAACTTGAAGGGATCTCGATCATGCGCAGGCTTATCGCAGTGACTTCAGTGCTCCTCCTCAGTTTCGCCGGTTCAGCCTTTGCGCAAGCAAATATGGGGATGGACAGCAGCGGCCGCCTTGACGGATCGCCGCCGCTTGGAACCTCGCCTGATACTGAAGGAACAGGTGGAGGCGGGTTCTCGATACCGATCGACTTTGGCACCACGACGACAAGCACCAACTCCATACAGTGGACCGGTTGCCCCGAGGGCCAACACCGAGCGGTTCGGGGTGGAACCAACACCCTTACCAATCAGGCGTGCCGGAACAACAATTGAGCAATCACTGCTAAAACGTCCCCCGCGCGCCTCGCTGGCGGTTCGCGGGGAACTTCTTTTGTGCTAGGGGAACCGCGCAACGCGAGGCACGACAGACATGCTCCCCTGGGTCCAACTGGATTCCGCGCCCATCCCCGGAGAAAGCGGCGAATTGCGCCTCAAGCAACGAGGCAGCGAATTTTCGATCATGCTGGGCTCGAACGAGCTGATGAACAGCCGCCTGAGCGGCTCGGAGGAGGCGCTCGCAACACTTTCCCGTGATAAGATCGCGGGACGTCCTCGCCCGAACATGCTGATCGGTGGTCTCGGAATGGGCTTCACGCTGCGTGCCGCCCTCTCGGTCCTACCGGCGGATGCATCCGTCACGGTTGCAGAGCTGGTGCCGGCGGTGGTGCAATGGGCACGCGGTCCGATGTCGGCGGTTTTTCAAGGGTGTCTCGACGATCCGCGCGTCGCCATCCATCAAGGCGATGTCGGCGAACTGATCCGGCAAAGCAAGGCGAAATTCGACGCCATCCTGCTTGACGTCGACAATGGGCCGGACGGCCTGACGCGTCGTTCGAACGACAGCCTCTACGATTTCGCTGGCCTGCGTTCCGCACGCGATGCCTTGCGACCCGGAGGTGTTCTTGCCGTCTGGTCATCCGGGCCGGATGCCGGTTTCACCCGTCGGCTTCGTGACTGCGGCTTTGCCGTCGAGGCCGTCAATACGCGCGCCAACGGAAAACGCGGAGGCGCGCGTCATGTCATCTGGCTGGCCGTCAAGTAGTTCAGCTTGACTGAACGCGTCGAGCGGCGGCAATCGCGCTCGCGGCGCCCGAGCGTAGCTGTTGCGTGTCGGCCCCGGCAATGACGAGATCGAAGCCCATCTTCAACAATTCTCCGGCCCGCTCGCCGTTACTGCCGAAGACACAGCCGAATTTGCCGTGAGCACGGCAACGGGCGATGAGGTGCTTGAGAACGCCGTCGACCTCCGCCGTGTCAGGTGCCAGCTTGGTTCCATTTGACAGGGCAATCGAGAGATCGGACGGGCCGACGAAAATACCGTCAATTCCCTCAACACGCATGATTTCATCCGCAGCATCAAGGGCTGCACGCGTCTCGATCATGGCAATGGCCACGGTCTCATCATTCGCGGTCGCGAGATACTCAGCGGCCGAAAGTCCCGTGTGGTTGATCGCCAGCGTCGGCCCCCAGCTGCGCTCGCCGGCCGGGGGATACTTGGTGGCCTTGGCGAAGGCCTCGGCGTCAGACACCGAATTGATCATCGGCGCAATAATGCCCGAGGCTCCCGCATCGAGAAGACGCGAGGCCGATGCAAAATCACCGACCGGAATTCGGGCGAGCACCGGCTTGCCGGCAAGCCGGCCCTGGCCAATGCCAACGGCTGCCGATCCGATATCCCAGACGCCATGCTGCATATCAAGCACGATGGCATCGAAGGCCTCTTGCGCCAGATGATTGACGAAAAGCGGATCGGGAATGCCGATCCACGCGGAGATCAATCCGCCCCCACCGCCTCTGATCCGCCTTGCGAAGCCGTCGATCGTCGTTGCGCCAGTCATGCCATGCTCCTTTCGCGGTTTAGCCAGCCGCGCGCTGCTTTTCCTGATGGAAGTCCTCGATAAATGCCTTTTCAAGCAGGATGCCGTCCCACTCATCGGCAAAGAATGGTGAATCGTAGATCAAGGTATAGGGTCCGCCGTAACCTGCCGTCCGGCACGCTTCCAGGCACTTGCGGTAGTCCGCGCTATCAAGCCCCGCTTCATTGAAATTGGCCTTGGCGTGGCAGAGTTCCGCACGGCGCATGATGTCGGAAAGCCCTGCGTATTTTTCAGGCGCAGCCCAGTTTCCGAGGTCGCCATTTAGGCCGACTTTGCCCTGCAGTGTATCGAGCAGCCAATTGGTTTCCTTCGGCGAAGGCAGAAGGTCGAACCAGTTCTCTGTGACAATGCGCACGCCGCCGTTCTCGGCCTGCTTTCCAAGCCAACCGAGATGGCCCGCGGCCCGCTCAAGGTTTTCTGCGGTCGGCATCTGCTTGCCGGCGATCACCCGCATGTTCCTGGCGCCAAGCGCTTCCGCGACCCCAATCCAGCCGGCAATCCACTGAATGTCGCGTTCCGCGGTCTCTGGATGGCTGGGATCGCCATCTTCGACGAGGAGTGTCTGAAGCAGGATGCCGGCGTCCTGAAGCGCTGAGCGCATCTCCGCGAGATAGGCGGCTTCGATGCTTGGCAGATGGAACGAGCATATCTCAAGCCGCCCGATGCCACGCTTGGCAAGTTGCCCGGGAATGTCGGTCAGCGGGGAACGCCCCGGCCCATATGGCTCCTTGGGCGCCGCACTTTTTTCCGGATCGGGGCTGTAGGGATAGACGGGGCCCAGCAGCCGATGCAGCGACCAGGTCGAAACTGCAAAACGTCCATCCTCCAAATTGCTTTCAGTCATGTTCTCCTCCCGGGAGCAATGCCTACGGTCTCACGTAAATTCTTCGCGGATAACTGTCTCCGCCGAAAGCGCCGCGCCAAGGAGCGCTTCGTCCCGCTTGCCCACGGCAGAAAGCAGGAAGCCGACGGGCATGTCGGCATCTCCCGTCCCGCAGGGGATCGATACGCCGCACCAATCGAGGAAGTTGCCGAAAAGCGTATTGCGCAAGGTCTTCCCGTTGGTTGCGAAAAACAAATCGTCGTCGGCTTCCAATGGCGCGATCGGCGGCGCCACATGGGCGACCGACGGAAACGCAACGAAGCTGTCACCGACAAGGCTGTCGACGTCGGCGATCAACCGCTCGCGGGCTTCGAGGATGGCCAGATAGGCCGCAAGCGTGGTCTTCTCGCCCAGTCGAGTGCGCACGACCACGCGGCGATCCATGTCGTCAGCCGCAGGCCCAGCCAATCGCTCGCGGTGAAGCACATAGGCTTCGGCCGTGACCAGGGCACCATATCGAGCCATCAGCGCCAATATCTCGTCAAAAGCCGGGATCTTGATCCGGCTGATCGTTGCACCCTCCGCCTCCAGCCAATCGACCGCCGTCTCGAAAGTTGCGACCACGCCAGCTTCAGCACCATCGAAAACGATATTGTCAGGGATAACGATGTCCAACTCCTTGAGTGGGCGAGCGGTTATTGACGGCGCTGACGCGCCTCGCATTCCCGCGTCGATCCACACCGCATCCTGAACGGTCCTGCAGAGCGGACCAAGCGAATCCAGGCTCTTTGCCAGCGGGAAGACGCCTGCCATCGGATAGCGACCGCGCGTTGCCTTGTATCCGACGATACCGTTGAGGGCAGCCGGGATGCGCACGGAACCTCCCGTGTCCGTCCCCATCGCCACCGGCACGAGGCCAGCTGCCACCACAACGCCAGCGCCGGAAGATGAGCCACCCGGAATGCGCGGCACATCGTTGCTGCGTGGATTGCGCGGCGTGCCGTAGTGTGGATTGAGGCCGAGCCCGGAGAAGGCGAACTCGCTCATGTTCGTGCAGCCAATCGAGACCATGCCCGCCTGTTTCAGCGTTGCTACCACAGAAGCGTCCGCCTGCGCAGCCGGCTCTCTGGCCAGTACTGTCGACCCGGCCGTCGTTGTCCGACCCTTGATGTCAAACAGGTCCTTCCAGGCGATCGGTATGCCGTCCAGCATTCCGCACGAGCGACCCTCTCTCATTCGCTTCGATGAGGCCTTCGCCTCTTCCGTTGCACGATCCTTGAAGATTGCCGTAAAGGCCGCCTGGTCGGCATAGGCCTCGATGCCGTCGATAACAGCTTCCGTCACTTCGATGGGATCGACCGTTGTTGTTTGAATGAGGCTGGAAAGCTGCGCAATGGACATCGCGCCAAATGATTTGGTCATGGGGGCATCCGCATTCTGACTGATCATCCGACCTAAGCTGAATTTTGTCGAGGAGCCAAGCCCTCAAAGTTCCAAATCAAACCGATTGGTTCGATTTTATGAACACTGCGTTTGTGTATCCGGCCTTCAATCGAGGTCCAAAAGAACACACATGCGTGTTCGTGCTGTTCGCCGGCGAGAGGACGATCATGTGTCGGTGCACACATCAGTGTAGGAGTTAACAAAATGACAAACAGCGAGAGTTGGAACGCGGCGCGTGGCGACGTGGCACACCACCACGCGACAGATAACGAGTCGAACGGCATGGGTGAACGCGAATACGCCGAGCACGTTGGTGCACACAAACCTTCACTATCAGAACGCTTCATCGTTCTTGCGGCCTTTGCGCTACTAGGCATTGCAGGACTGACAGTCCATTTCACGGCCCCCATGGCATCGGGCCTCGACACGGCAGCTGTCGGGTCAATCTCGGATTCATTGCCCTCGGTCGATTATTGCCGGGAGCACAGCCCATACCCGGACAGGTCCTGCTGAGGACCTGTCGAGTTCCGGGCATGGACAACCCTCCCCCATGATATAGTTATGCACGAGGGGAGGATCGTCGATGCCCGATGAGATTGATTATGATCTGGATCGCTTCGTTCATGCGCAGAATGGTGCCTACGAGCGAGCGCTTTCGGAATTGAGAGCCGGACACAAGCGATCCCACTGGATGTGGTTCATATTTCCCCAGATTGCCGGGCTCGGCTCATCATCCATGGCAGAGAAATACGCCATCCGCTCGGCGGAAGAGGCCACCGCCTATCTCGCGGACCCCGTCCTCGGTAGCAGACTATTGCGCTGTGTCGATGCCGTCCTTTCGATCGAGGGCAAATCCGCCCATGAGATCTTCGGGTCTCCTGATGATCTCAAGCTGCGGTCGTCCATGACCCTCTTTGCGGCGATCAGCGAGCACGGGTCGGCTTTTCACAAAGTCGTTGATCGGCTTTATCGCGGCGAGTTCGACGACCGCACCATTCAGCTTCTGGACGCCAGTAGCTAGAGCTGTTCAGGGCGCGCGCGAGCGCTCCAGCGTGTCGATCTCGCTTGAAATTTCGCTGAGCTTCTCTCGCAGCTCTTGATCGGTGCCATCATCGATCTCTTCGTCACCGAAGCAATCGCGCGCCTCATAGAGCTCGAGCTTCGCCTCGAGCTCGGCTCGTTTTGCATACAGACGATGGAGATAGAGATAGTCCATGCCTTTACTTCCCGCATCTTCCGAAACGGTCATAAAGCCATATGGTTCCCGCCGATCGGCGGGCGCCATCACGCAAAGGCGGCGATGGCAGCGTTGCAGGCCTTGGAGAAATGATTGCAACATGTGTCGTTGCCCATAGCTTGCCGCGTAACGCGAGCCCCCTCCAGAAGGAGCGTCAGTGTATCGGCCAGCAGCTTCGGTTCGCGCGCATCGGCTGCTCGACAGAGCGCTTCGAGCCGGTCGCGCTGCTCAGCCTTGTGGCGCTCGATCACGCTATAGGCGGGATGCCCCTCACCTTTCAGCTCAATGGCTGCATTGGCGAGATCACATCCGACGCGCTCGCCGCAAAGGCTTTGCGTTCGCGCTTCGATCCATGCCCTGAGCTGCGCCTTCGGGTCGCCGGGATGGGTTGCCTCGAGATCGCGCCAGATTGCTTCGGCTCTTTCCGAAGCCCGGCGCAGCGTCTCGCAGACCAGCTCGTCCTTGGAGCCGAAATGCCGGTAGAGCGTCATCTTGTTGGTCAGCGCAGCATCTGCGATCGCATCCACACCGATGCCACGGATGCCGTGCTCGCGAAAAAGCTCGGCGGCGGTGGAGACGATGCGCTCCCGTGGCGGGATCTTCTCGTCAGTGTTTGCGGGAGACAGCAGGCTCAATGATTCTGATTTTTTCGCGGACAAGGTCCTTGACATCCATGTGACCGATCGGTAACAAATGCATTGTTACTTACCGGTAACACCACTCTCTGCCGAAGTCAACGTGGTTGATTGGATCGGAGCGGGGTGGAACACGGGCTACCGCCCACGAAAGGAGGCAAACCATGAGCAAGACCAGAGACGACCTGACCATTACCGAAGCCCTTCACGACCCCCTAATCGCCATGGTGCTCCGTGCCGACGGCGTGAAACTTGACGATTTCAAGCGTCTGCTTGAGACGGCCGCCAGGAAGCGCGAACAGCGAACCTCTCCAGTGGGCAAGTTTCTGAACGTGATCCCCAACAACAACCCGGCTGCCATGTGCAGCTACTGCTGAAGTTTCGGGCGCTTCCCTGCCCCTGTGAGAGTCGTCGCTGGCCAAGCGACGGCTCTTTTCCTTTGAACTGTTGTTTTTAGAGCAAGTCGTATTTCAAGTTGGCGAGATAGTCGGGGTTGGCGACAGCATCGATCCCGGCGATCTTCTCCCCGTCGAAGGTCAGAAGCAGGACGACGCGCAGGTGTCCCCCCACGACCACCACCAGCCCGAACTCTCCATCGATCATCGCCGGCTGCGCCGCCTGAGCCCGACCCCTGAACGTCTCTGCCACCGCGTCCGCGCCGAAAAGCTCGCCAACCGAAGGGTTGTACCGCATCGCCGCAGTGTCCGGGGTGAACACGACCTGCGGATCGAGGATTGACAGCAACGCCCTTATGTCACCGAGGCGCGAAGCCGCAAGGAATGCGTGGACGATCTGCTTCTTGCGCGCTGCGTCCGCCTCCGGCACATCGGTCTTGCCTTGAACCCGGCGGCGAGCACGGCTTGCCAGTTGTCGCGTTGCCGCCGAAGAGCGTTGAATGATCGGCGCAATGTCGTCGAAGGGGAGATCGAACATATCGTGCAGCACGAAGGCAACGCGCTCGGCCGGCGCCAATGTTTCGAGGATAACGAGTAGCGCCATGCCGACGGAGTCTGCAAAAGCCACTTCCCGCTCCGGATCAACGGTCTTGGACGTGTCGGCCAGGCGTTCATGGACGGGTAGATCGAACGGCTCTTCCCGGCGTGTCTTTCTCGACCGGAGCATGTCGAGGCAGATGCGCGCCACAACCGTCGTGAGCCAGCCGCCGATATTGTCGATCGCGTCAGCATCAGAGCGGCCGAGGCGCAGCCAGGCCTCCTGAACTGCGTCGTCGGCCTCGGCGCGGGAGCCCAGCATGCGATAGGCGACGGCGCCCAGATGCGCCCGATTCGCCTCAAATTCTCCGGCCAGCCAATTTTTCTCATCCATTGTCACATTCCTCCACGGTGTTCCGTCAACTCCATGACGAACAAAAGCCGGCCGATGTGACAGCACGGCCGACGGCGTCAGTTTGGAAAACACACCATGGAGAAACGTGATGCAAGCAAGAATGGGAAATCCGGCGATCGTCATTCCCGACGCAATGCAGGCGCTGCATGCCCTCGGGACGATACCCGCCAAAACAGGTCTGTCGCCAATCCTTTTGGAACTCGTCAATCTACGCGCCAGCCAGATCAATGGTTGCAGCGTCTGCATCGACGGACATCCACGGATCGCCAAGAAGGCTGGCGAGACGGACGAGCGCCTGTTTGCCGTCAGCGCCTGGCGTGACACGCCCTATTTCACGCCGGCCGAACGCGCAGCCCTTGCGCTGACGGAGGCGGTCACCCGCGTCAGCGATCGCGCCGACCCAGTGCCTGACGACATCTGGGATGAAGCCACGCGGCATTTCGACGGCAAGAGCCTGGCAGCCCTCGTCATCGCCATCGCCAACATCAACGTCTGGAACCGGCTGAACATCGCCACCCGTCAGATTGCCGGTGAATGGAGGCCGTAAACGGAATCGGGCCGCTGTCTCGTCGACAGCGGCCCGATAGAACGGCCTTGCGAGGCTAAGGGTCAGATGATGCCGCCGCCGCCGGCAATCGACGCCGGGCGTTCGGCGGCAATCTTCCTGCGGTAGCCGCTCGCGCGGTATGTCGCCACAGGATCGATCGCACCGCCAGAACGGCGACGCGCTTCTGCAAGGATCGGCTCGACGTCCGTGCGGTAGCCGCGCTTCAGCGTTTCGGTCGCCATCAGCGCGTCGTTTTCATCCTGGTAGCCAGCCAACGCCTTGCGATCGACGATCAGCGCCTGCGCGTAGGCGCGGCGGATTTCGTTGGCGCTGTTGATCAGGCTTTCGATCGGATCGGTCACGTTGTGCGATTGGTCGATCATGTGGGCCGGATTGAAGTCGTTGACACCGCGCTGCTCTGCCTCGACCAGCTCGTTGAAGACGAGGAAGAGGCGATAGGGCTCGATCGCACCGGCATCGAGGTCGTCGTCACCATACTTCGAGTCATTGAAGTGGAAGCCGCCGAGTTTACCGAACTGAATCAGGCGGGCAACGATCATTTCGATGTTGGTGTTCGGTGCATGGTGACCAAGGTCGACCAGGCACTGCGCCTTCGGGCCGAGCGTCTGGGCGATGAGGTAGTTGGTGCCCCAGTCCTGCACGACTGTGGAATAGAAGGCCGGCTCATACATCTTGTGCTCGGAAAAGAGCTTCCAATCGTCAGGCAGAGCCTTGTAGATATCGGCCATCGAAGCGAGATAGCGTTCGAATGCTTTGGTGAAATTGCTCTGGCCGGGGAAGTTCGAGCCGTCGCCAACCCAGACCGTCAATGCTTTCGAGCCGATCGACTTGCCGATCTCGATACATTCAATGTTGTGCTCAACCGCCTGCGCACGTGTTGCAGCGTCGGTGTGGCTGAGCGAACCGAATTTGTAGGAATGCTTCTGGCCCGGCGCGTCGGAGAAGGTGTTCGAATTCATCGCGTCGAAACCGAGGCCGAGCTGATCGCCCTTTGCCTTCAGTTCCTTGGCATCTGTCTTGTCCCACGGAATGTGCAGGGAGACGTTCGGCGTGGCGCGCGTCAGCTCGTTGATGACGGAGCAGTCGTCGAGCTTGTCGAAGATGCCGCGCGGTTCGCCGGTGCCGGGGAATCGGGCAAAGCGGGTGCCGCCGGTGCCAACGCCCCAGGACGGAACAGCGACGAAAAACTCGGATACCCGGCGCGTAATGTTTTCAATGTCGATGCCGCGGCGCGACAGATTGGCGCCGAGCGCTTCGTAGTCGGATTTGAGCGCTGCTGCGCGCTTGTCGTTTTCCTGCGCAATCAGGTCCTGCGCGATTTTTGACTCGGCCATGGGTTCCTCCCCGGACATGTGGATGAAAGGCGGCGGGCATTTGCCCGCCGCAGCAGTTGGACTTAGCGCGGGAAGCTCTGGGCGTTGCCGGCATCCACGTTGATGATGTTGCCGGTTGATTTCGCCGAGAGATCGGACGCCAGGAAGTAGATTGCTTCGGCGATGTCCTCGGGGAAGACATTGAGCTTCAGCATGGAACGCTTGCGGTAATGCTCCTCGAGCTCGTTGATCTCGATCTTGGACGATGCCGCCCGCTGTTCACGCCACTCTCCGCTCCAGATCTTCGAACCACGCAGCACGGCGTCCGGATTGACGGTGTTGACGCGAATACCGGCTTCTGCGCCTTCGAGCGCCAGGCAACGGGCAAGATGGATCTCGGCAGCCTTGGCCGTGCAATAGGCAGCAGCATTCGGCGACGATGCCAGACCGTTCTTGGAGGCGACGAACACGACGTTGCCACCGAGATCCTGCTTGCGGAACAGGCGGAACGCCTCGCGCGACACGAGGAAGTAGCCGGTCGCCAGGATGTCGATGTTCTTGTTCCACATCGAAAGCTCAGTGCTTTCGATCGGGGCGGACGAAGCGATACCAGCATTCGATACAAGGATATCGACGCCACCGAACTCAACACAGGCTTCCGCGAAGGACGAGATCACGCCGTCCTCCTTGGTTACATCAAGCTTGACGCCGCGCACGGCGTCGGCGCCGAATTGCCTAGCGAAATCGGCCTTCGTGTTGTCGAGCGCTTCCTGGTCGATATCGGCCAGAACCACGCAGGCCCCCTCGCCGATCAGGCGGGCAGCGGTCGCACGGCCGATGCCGCCGGCACCGCCGGTGACGAAGGCGACCTTGCCTGCAAGGCTCTTCGGCTTCGGCATGCGCTGAAGCTTGGCTTCTTCGAGCAGCCAGTACTCGATATCGAAGGCTTCCTGCTCCGGAAGGCCCTGATATTCGGAAACGGTCGAGGCACCGCGCATGACATTGATGGCGTTGACGTAGAATTCGCTGGCGATGCGGGCTGTCGCCTTGTCGCGGGCGAACGACAGCATGCCGACGCCGGGAACGAGGAAGATGACCGGGTTCGCATCGCGCATGGCGGGCGAATTGTCATGCTTGCAGTCGTTGTAATAGCGCGCGTAGTCGGCGCGGTAATCTTCGAGCGCCTTGTCGAGACCGGCAACGATCGCGTCCACGTCAGGCTTTGCCGGATCGAAGGTGACGATCAGCGGGCGGATCTTGGTGCGCAGGAAATGATCCGGGCAGCTGGTGCCGAGCGCGCCAAGCGGCTGCAGATTCTTCGAATTGACGAATTCGAGAACGGCATCCTGATCATCGAAATGGCCGAGCTTGCGTTCCGCCTTGCCGATGCGACCGCGGATTTCAGGCATCAGGCGGGCCGCAATGGCGCGGCGCTGCTCGACCGGCAGGCTCTGGGTGGCAGCACCGCCGAAGATCGTCTTGCCTTCGGTCTTTTCCGCGAACCAGACGATCGCCTTGTTGATGATGTCGAGCGTCAGCTCGTAGCAGGCCTTTGCATCGTTTGCCCAGGTGAAGAGACCGTGGCTTTCGAGCACGACGCCCTTGGCATTCGGGTTCGCCTTGACGAAGGCTTCGAGGTCGAGGCCGAGCTGGAAGCCCGGGCGGCGCCACGGCAGCCAACCGATTTCGTCGCCGAAGATCTGCTTCGTCAATTCCTTGGAGTTCCTGGAGGCAGCGATTGCGATGATCGCGTCCGGATGCATGTGGTCGACATGGGTGAAGGGCACGAAACCATGCAGCGGCGTGTCGATCGAGGCGGCGCGGCTGTTGAGGTTATAGGTGCAGTGCGGGAGGAAACCGACCATGCGGTCTTCGTCTTCGACGCCTTTATAGATGCCCTTCAGGGAAACGAGCTTGTCCTGATAAAGAGTGGCGAAGCCGTCAAGCTTGATGGTCCCGACGTCGCCGCCCGAACCCTTGACCCAGAGAACCTCGACCTTCTCGCCGGTCAGCGGATCGGTTTCCATGACCTTGGCAGAGGTGTTCCCGCCGCCATAGTTGGTGATGCGCTTGTCGGCACCCAGCAAATTCGAGCGATAGAGCAGCTTTCCAGGCTCATCGAGGCCTGCCGCGTATGAATCGTCCCAACGGTTATCAAGAAGCCGGACGGTTGCCGCCATGTCATCCTCCCATGTAAAATTTCTTGGACGCGCGAACGAACTCGACGCTCCTTTGCGGTCACGGTATCGCTCATCAAAACGGACATTGTCAATCGAAAACGATCAAATTCGATTATGTTGCAGCGCAATATGAAATTTTATGATCGTTTTTGATTGACACATTCTCACAACTGCGAAATAAGCAAGCTAGGAGGAACCCCATGCACGAACGCGAACGCCATCGCATCATATTGAGCGCCGTTCAGGAAAAGTCGGTCGTTACGATTCAGGATATTTCCGAATTGACCGAGGCTTCCGAGGCGACGATCCGGCGTGACATCGCGGCCCTGCATGTGCAGGGAAAGATCCGGCGAGTACGCGGTGGCGCAGAGGCTGTGCATCCGCCGCAACTCGGCAATCTGGCGGGGCGGCCCTTCAGGGTTTCGGAATCAGTCAACATCGATAAAAAGCGCTCAATAGCGCGCGCTGCCGTTGATCTCTGCGATCAGGGCGATGCGATCATCATCAATGGTGGGACCACCACGTTTCAGATGGTGCACTTCATGGCCGCCCATCGCATGCAGGTGATGACCAACTCGTTTGCGATTGCCGAGCATCTGGTCAAGCACTCGAAGAACACGGTAACGGTCCCCGGCGGGGTGATCTACCGCGAGCAGAGCCTGATCCTGTCGCCATTCGACAATGATGCGATCCGTAATTTCTACGCTCGCCGCTTCTTCATCGGCGCGCAGGGCGTCGGTCCGCTCGGCATCATGGAATCCGACGCGCAGATCATTCAAAGCGAACAGAAGCTGATGCACCAGGCCGACGAACTCGTTGTCATGGTCGATTCCAGCAAATTTCACCGCCGGTCGAGCCTCATTCTGTGCCCGCTCGACCGTGTTTCGACGATCATTACGGACGACGGTGTTCCCGAGGACTCCGTCCGGATGATCGAGGATGCGGGCATCAAGCTCGTCATTGCGAGCACGATCTCGCAAATGAAGGAGGATTCCTCGTCGGTTGCCTGAGGGGCCCCGTCAGGATGTAGTTAAGTCTTATCAACGTGGGAGGATAAAGCATGAAATTCGCAAAATCACTCGCCGTCGGCGTCGCCTTTGCGGTGGCCCTGATGGCAGGCGCCGCAAGCGCCAAGGACGTCAAGATCGGCCTGGTCGTGAAGTCCCTCGGCAACGGCTTCTTCGAAGCCGCCAACAAGGGCGCGCAGGAAGCTGCAAAGGAACTCGGCGGCGTGGAAGTCATCTACACCGGCCCGACCTCGACGACGGCAGAGGGGCAGATCGAAGTCATCAACTCTTTGATCGCCCAGGGCGTTGATGCCATCGCCATCTCCGCCAATGACCCGGACGCTGTCGTACCGGCCCTGAAGAAGGCCAAGCAGCGCGGCATCAAGGTCATCTCCTGGGATTCTGGCGTCAACAAGGACGGCCGCATCCTGCAGCTGAACCCGTCGTCCAACGAGCTGATCGGCAAGATGTGCCTGACGCTCGCCAAGGACCACCTGGAAGGCGGCAAGGGTGACTTCGCAATCCTGTCGGCAACGACCACCTCGACCAACCAGAACATCTGGATCGACCAGATGAAGAAGCAGCTCAAGGACTTCCCGGGCCTCAACCTCGTCACGACAGTCTACGGCGACGATCTGTCTGACAAGTCCTATCGCGAAGCCGAAGGACTGCTGAAGTCGAACCCGAACGTCAAGGTCATCGTCGCTCCGACGACGGTCGGCGTTCTGGCCGCTTCCAAGGTTGTCGAAGACAAGGGTCTTGTCGGCAAGGTCTACGTGACCGGCCTCGGCCTGCCGTCTGAAATGGCTGGCGCGATCAAGTCTGGTGCAACGAAGGAATTCGCCATCTGGAACCCGATCGACCTCGGTTACTCTGCCACGCAGATCGCCTACCACCTCGTAAAGGGTGACGCGACCGGCAAGCCGGGCACCGAAATCGAAGCTGGCCGCATGGGCAAGATCAAGATCGACGACAAGGGCGAAGCCGCCATGTCCGATCCGTTCGTGTACAACGCTTCGAACATCGACCAGTTCTCGAAGGTTTTCTAAGCCTCGCTCATCCAAGTAAAAACCCGGCGGTTCGAGCCGCCGGGACTTTTCATTTGAACACTGGTAAACGCTGATGAACACTGCCCTTCAACAATCCGTCGCGGGTATCAAGGCGGACGAGGCGCCCGCGATCCTCGAAATGCGCGGCATTTCGCAGATCTTCCCCGGCGTGAAGGCGCTCGATAACGTCAGCATCGCGCTCTACCCCGGCAAGGTTACAGCCCTGATCGGTGAGAACGGCGCCGGCAAATCCACACTCGTCAAGATCCTGACCGGCATCTATCGGCCGAACGAAGGCGAGATCATCGTCGACGGCAAGCCGACCACCTTCGCCAATGCGCAGGCCGCCATCGACGTCGGCGTCACCGCCATTCACCAGGAAACCGTGCTCTTCGACGAGTTGACGGTTGCTGAAAACATCTTCCTCGGCCACGCGCCGCGCACGAAGTTCCGCACGATCGACTGGAAACTGATGAACAGTCGGTCGAAGGAATTGCTCCATTCGCTTGAAAGCAACATCGATCCGACGATCCGTCTCAAGGATCTCTCGATTGCTCAGCGTCACCTTGTCGCAATTGCTCGCGCACTTTCCATCGAAGCGCGCATCGTCATCATGGACGAACCTACCGCAGCACTGTCGCGCAAGGAAATCGATGACCTCTTCCGCATCGTCGAAGGCCTGAAGGCACAGGGCAAGGCGATCCTCTTCATCAGCCACAAGTTCGACGAGGTTTATGAGATCGCCGACAATTACGTCGTTTTCCGCGACGGTCGCGCTGTTGGCCACGGCCAACTCAAGCAGACGCCGCAGGACGACATCGTCCGTCTCATGGTTGGTCGCGATGTCGAAAATGCATTTCCCAAAGTTGACGTCGCCATCGGCGGTCCGGTGCTCGAGGTCGAGAAATACTGTCACCAGACAGAGTTTCGCGACATTTCGTTCACGCTTCGAAAGGGCGAGATCCTTGGTGTCTACGGCCTGATCGGCGCCGGTCGCTCGGAGCTCTGCCAGTCGCTGTTCGGTATCACCAAACCCGCATCCGGCACGCTGAAGCTTGGGGGCCGGGCGCTGGCAATCCACTCGCCACTTGATGCGATCCGCGCCGGCATCGTCTACGTGCCGGAAGAACGCGGTCGCCACGGCCTGGCGCTGCCCATGCCGATTTACCAGAACATGACGCTGCCGTCGCTCGGGCGCACATCGCGCAAGGGTTTCCTGAAGGCGGCCAATGAATTTGCCTTGGCACGCAAATATGCCGAGCGCCTGGACCTGCGCGCAGCAGCCCTCTCGGTTCCCGTCGGGACGCTGTCGGGTGGCAACCAACAGAAGGTGGTCATAGGCAAGTGGCTGGCAACATTGCCGAAGGTGATCATCCTTGACGAGCCGACGAAAGGCATCGACATCGGTTCGAAGGCGGCCGTGCACGGTTTCATCAGCGAGCTTGCCGCCGAGGGACTGTCGATCATCATGATCTCGTCAGAACTGCCGGAAATCATTGGAATGTCCGATCGGGTCCTCGTCATGAAGGAAGGCCTCATGGCCGGCCTCTTCGAGCGCAAGGATCTGACGCCGGAAACGCTGGTTCGCGCCGCGACCGGTAATGCTTGAGGTAATCGGAATGTCGAGACTCCTGAAAAAACGCGAAACCCTGCTCTTCATCATTATCGCGATCATGGTTGCGGCCTTCTCGACGAGAGCCCAGGATTTCGCGACACCCGGCAACCTTGCTGCCATCTTCAACGACACGTCGATCCTGATCATCCTTGCGCTCGCTCAGATGACCGTCATCCTGACGAAGTCGATCGACCTTTCGGTTGCTGCAAACCTTGCGTTCACCGGCATGGCCATTGCGATGATGAACGCCGCCTATCCCGACCTGCCGCTGATCGTTTTGATCCTCGCCGCGATCCTGATCGGCGCCTTTCTCGGCACGATCAACGGCTTCCTCGTCTGGGCGCTGGAAATTCCGCCAATCGTTGTCACGCTTGGCACACTCACCATCTATCGCGGCATGGCTTTCGTCCTGTCAGGCGGCGAATGGGTCAACGCGCACCAGATGACGCCGACCTTTCTCAACGTGCCGCGCACCGTCGTCCTCGGCATGCCGATCCTGAGCTGGGCCGCGATCATTATCGTCGCACTGATCTACATGCTGTTGAAATACACCCAGTTTGGCCGCTCGACCTATGCTGCCGGCGGCAATCCGACGGCTGCGGTCTACGCCGGCATCGATGTCGGCTGGACGAAGTTCCTTGCCTTTGTTCTGTCGGGAGCGCTCGCCGGGCTTGCCAGCTATCTCTGGGTCTCGCGTTATGCGGTCGCCTATGTCGATATCGCCAACGGCTTCGAACTCGACAGCGTTGCAGCCTGTGTTATCGGCGGCATCTCGATTGCCGGTGGCGTCGGCTCGGTGATCGGTACCGTGCTTGGCGCCCTGTTCCTCGGTGTCATCAAGAATGCCCTTCCCGTCATTGGCATCTCGCCGTTCACGCAGATGGCAATTTCCGGCACCGTCATCATCCTTGCCGTCGTCTTCAATGCGAGGCGCGAGCGCAATCGTGGCCGCATCATCCTGCGTGACAAGGCCGCAGCAGAGACACCAGCAGAGGTGGCAGCATGAGCACCGTCGTTTCCACCCCGAGCGAAAAGCGCGTCATCCCAGACCGCCTCGGCACGCCGTTCAAGCGCATCATGTCGAGCTGGGAGGTCCTCCTCTTCGGCGTTGCTGTCTTGATCTTCATCTTCAACTCGCTGGCATCCCCCTACTTCCTGGACGCCTGGAACCTTTCGGACGCGACCTTCAATTTCACTGAAAAGGCGATGATCGCATTTGCCATGGCGCTGCTCGTCATTGCCGGCGAGATCGACCTGTCGGTTGCCGCCATTATCGCCCTTGCTTCGACCGCCATGGGCGCGGCAGCGCAAGTCGGTGTCGGGGCACCGGGCCTCGTTCTCATCGGCATCGGCGTTGGCCTCCTCTGCGGCATGTTCAACGGGTTTCTCGTTTCCGTCATGAAGCTGCCGTCGATCGTCGTGACGATCGGCACGATGAGCCTGTTTCGCGGCATCTCCTACATCGTCCTGGGCGATCAGGCCTATGGAGGCTATCCGGACGATTTCGCCTTCTTCGGCCAGGGCTATGTCTTCTGGGTCTTTTCCTTCGAGTTCGTGCTCTTCATTGCGCTCGCGATCGCCTTTGCGATCCTGCTGCATGCCACGAATTTCGGCCGTCAGGTCTATACGATCGGCAATAACGACTTCGCCGCCCGGTTCTCCGGCATCCCGGTCGAGCGCGTGAAATTCATCCTGTTCATATTGACGGGCGTGATGAGCGGCGTCGCCTCCGTCTGCCTGACCTCACGCCTCGGCTCCACCCGCCCCTCGATCGCTCAGGGCTGGGAGCTCGAAGTCGTTACCATGGTCGTGCTTGGCGGCGTCTCCATCCTCGGCGGCTCCGGCAAGATTGGCGGCGTCGTCATTGCCGCCTTCGTCATGGGCCTTGTCACCTTCGGCCTCGGCCTCCTGAATGTGCCCGGCATCGTCATGTCGATCTTCATCGGCCTGCTGCTGATCATCACCATCGCGATCCCGATCGTCGCCCGCCGCCTCAAAGCCATGAGTTCCAAATGAAGATGGAAAAGCACGCCTTCAAGATGACGCTGAACCCCGGCATGGAAGCCGAGTACAGGAAGCGGCATGACGAAATCTGGCCGGAGCTGGTCGACCTGCTGCACCAGTCCGGAGCCAGCGACTACTCGATCCATCTCGACCGCGAAACGAACACCCTTTTTGGCGTTTTGACCCGTCCCGTCGATCATGCGATGGCAAGCCTGCCAGACCACCCTGTCATGAAGAAGTGGTGGGCTCACATGGCCGACATCATGGTAACCAACCCGGATAATTCTCCCGTCCAGAGCGACCTCGTCACCCTCTTCCATATGCCATGACGCCGAATTACAGCCGCATCGCCGTTCTCGACATCGGCAAGACCAATGCCAAGGTCGTGGTCCTGGACAGCGCGACCGGCGCCGAAATCGCCGTGGCGAGAACTCCGAACACGGTTCTCAAGGGTGGACTTTATCCGCACTACGATATCGACAGGCTCTGGTCCTTCACGTTGGATGCCCTTCGCTCCTTCGCGAGCGAGCCGGGTTTCGACACCATCTCGATCACGACCCATGGCGCCTCGGCTGCGCTTCTCGACAGGGCCGGCAATTTGGCAATGCCGGTCCTCGACTACGAGCACGAATATCCCGAAGACATCAGCGACGCATATGCGCGACTGCGCCCACCCTTCGAAGAAACCTTTTCGCCGCACCAAACGATGGGCCTGAACATCGGCGCGCAGCTGCATTACCAGAAGACTGCCTTCCCTGATGATTTTGCCAAGGTGGCAACGATCCTCACCTACCCGCAATACTGGACAGCACGGCTGACCGGTGTCGTGTCGAACGAGGTGACCTCACTCGGCTGCCACACCGACCTCTGGAACCCGCGCGACGGCCGCTATTCCTCGCTGGTCGATACTCTGGGCATCCGTGACCTGATGGCACCGATCCGTTCCGCCTTCGATCCCCTCGGACCGGTCCTGCCTGATATTGCCGACGCGATCGGCCTCACCCGCAAAATCCCGGTCTATTGTGGCATTCACGATTCCAACGCGTCGCTTCTGCCACATCTGCTTGACCGCCCGGCGCCCTTCGCAGTTGTCTCGACAGGCACATGGGTGATCAATTTCGGGGTCGGCGGCGATCTCGATCATCTCGATCCCAAGCGCGACACACTCGCCAATGTCGATGCCTATGGCCGCGCCGTTCCCTCTTCCCGCTTCATGGGCGGACGCGAATATGAAACGATCTCGGGCGAAATCGGACAGGTTGACAAGGAAAAGGTCGCCTCGGCGGTCGAGCAGGCGATAACAAAGCGCCTGATGCTGCTTGCGAATGTTGCACCAGGCTCCGGCCCATTCCCCGGCAAAAGCGCGCGTTGGGTCAACGCGCAAGGCGTGACACCCGAAGAACGCTACGCCGCGCTCTGCCTCTATCTCGCCATGATGAACCAGGCCTGCCTCGATCTGATCGGCGCGCGGGGCCCGGTCATCGTGGAAGGACCATTTGCGCTCAACGATACGTATCTGACGCTGCTTGCGGCTCTAACCAACCGCGAAGTCATCGCCGTCCCCGGATCGACCGGCACGAGCCAGGGCGCCGCTCTGCTGACCGGCATCAAGCCACCTGCCGGCGCCGAACGCCATGTCACGCGAAGCCCTGTCTCCGGGCTCGACGCCTACCGTCGAGCTTGGCATGCAGCGATGGCATAGCAGTCTTTCCATAGAGACCCCTCGCTCCATCTTAGCGTTAGCTATAGGCTCGCGACTCAAAGCAAAAGGAGGAGACCTCATGGCAGATTCGGCCGCCGCACCCTTTGATCCGCGCGCGCTTGCAGCAAAACTACACGGTCTGCGCCGTTCACGAAACCAGGCACCGACCGCGGGGTTTTCCCTGCCTGCCGATCTCCGGCACGCGATGGACGCGCAGAATTTTCTCGCCGCCGATGAGGCGATCGAAAGCAACGCCTGGAAAGTGACCGTCTCGCCCGATGGGCAGGCCGTAACCGCGCCACTGCACCCTTATGTGCAGGCTGACTCAGGGGCGCAAATTCCGTGGCAGAGGGGCACCAAATTCGAGGCAGAGATCGCAGTTCGCCTCGGCCGTGACCTGCCGATCCGCCGGGAGGGCAGCTACAGCCGAGCCGACATCGTCGACGCGATCGACGCCGTCCATCTCGGCGCCGAACTACTGGCCAGCGCCGTTGAGGAGAGCGGCAAGATCTCGTTCCTTCTGTTTCTGGCCGATCGACTGGGAAACAGCGGCTATGTGCTCGGTCCGCGCGTGTCAAAGTCGGCGGTCGACACGGCGAGCGGAACGGCGCTTAAGGTGACGTTCAACGGCCAGCCACTCTATGACGCGCCCGCCCAGCATCCCAAGGGGGATGTCCTGACGTGGCTCCTGGACTACGCAAATGATGGGATGCGGCCAAACACATCGCTCAAGGCTGGCGCGCTCATCACGACGGGCACGCTCTGTGGCGCGATCGAACTTCTCACGCCAGGCGAAATCGAAATTGCCTTTGGTGGGTCTGCCTATTTGCGCCTGGCCCTCGTCTAACCGCATTCAAAGTGATCTCTGGCTGATGTTGCCACACCAAATCAATGGCTTCAGAACGCGATGCTATCGGATACAACATTTGAAAACGGGACGTGGTCAGTCGTAGATCACCAGCTTGGCAGGCCAATCGGGGACCGGGATGGATCAGCCGAGAGAACGAGCCTGGAGGCTCAGGCTTTGGCTGATTTTCGCAATGGAATATCGGCCTCCCCCCCCCAAAGGAGCAGATTTCCTCGCGGCTTCAGAAGATACGCAACGCTTGGGCACTCACTGGAAAGCGGCAGACGCGATAAGCGGTCAGCGTACTCTTGGCGATCGCAGATGTTCGAGGAACGGTCAATCATTCGCGGGCCTGTATCATGGTCAAGCGCGTTCGGTGCGGTCACAAGGCGATCTCCCAACGTACAAGGATGAGGCCGACGGCGCGGTGGTCGCTCTTTATCGACGGCTATGTCCATCATTCTCCCGCTTGGCCCAATACAAACTTAGCAAACCAACGCGAAGGCATCGGCGGGCAGCCCAGCCAAGCGTCCATTGCGGGCGGACCTGGGAGAGAGGAGACGCATCTTTACCAGTCACTTAGGAAGATCGGCCATGGCATAGCCTTCAATGAAGTGCTGACGGTCGTTATCGTCAACAAAGGGCTGCGTTCTTCCCCACTGCGCGGCCGAAAAATTGGGGAACTCTGAGAGGAAGTCACACGCCGTCGCTCGGGCCTCGTCGATGAGCCCGAGCCGGGCGAGTGCTGCAGCCAGATTGCGTTTCGAGCCTGGACCACCCGCTTGCGGCTGGCGAAGTGTAGCGACAGCTTCTTGATACCGACGAGCCGCATACTGAGCCCAGCCCAGAAACGAGTAATAGTCACCCGGAGGGGATGGGTTGAGCCGGAAAGCGTTCTCGGCGGATTCTACTGCTTCAGTCGCACGTCCTTGAAAAACCCTGAGATCTGCAAGCAGCGACCAGCCCTCTGCGTGGTTGGGATTGAGCCGAAGCCCGTGCTCAAACTGAGCGATGCCAGCTTCGAATTCTCCCTCATAAGCTCGCAGATAACCCAGAACAATATGAGCGTCCGCGTTCTCTGAATCGATCTCGACAGCCCTTTCAGCTGCCACTCGCGCAAAGGCGCGGTGCTCCACCGTCTCGCTTTCATAGTATAGCGCGTCGAAATGATGGCTCATCGCTAGCCAAGCATGCGCCCCGGCAAATTCAGGGTCGATCTCGATGGCCCTGGTCAGAAGCGGGCGAGCCAGCCTGGTCTCTCGGAGAGATTGGGTAGCGAGCGCCCGACCGCGAACAAACAGGTCGTATGCCTGCAGGTTCGTGGTTCTGTGACTTGGAGCAGGTCTTGCAGCAGGCAACGTGCCCGCGAGTGCCGTTACGACCTTACTTACGACCTCGTCCTGCAGCGCGAATATGTCAGCGAGATCACGATCAAACCGTTCGGCCCACAAGCAGTTGCCATGCGTTGCGTCGATGAGTTGCGTATTAATCCGGGTGCGCGTCTGCGCACGCCGGACGCTGCCTTCGACGAGATACCGCACGCCGAGCTGCGCGGCGATCCGGCGTACATCAATGGATCTGTCCTTGTAAGCAAGACTGGAATGCGCGGCGATAACAAGGAGGCCCTTCACCTTTGAGAGATCAGTGATTAGGTCCTCGGCGAGACCTTCTGCAAAATACTCCTGTTCTCGGTCATTGCTGGACGTGGCAAATGGCAACACAGCGATGGAGGCGAGTTGAGGGAGCTCGAGAGGAGTTGCTGAATCAACCTGCGGCTTCTCATCCCAACAGACCTTGTAAACGCGAATTGGTCGAGCGATGTTTTTCAGCGTGCAATCGCCTTGATCATCAAAGCGCAGGGGCAGCTTGCGATCTACGTGATCGTAGACGCTGTGACTGATGAGCACGCTGCCGGGTTCGGTCATGCTTTCCAACCGCGCCGCCACATTGACGCAGTCTCCGAACAGGTCTTCTTGGTCAGAAAGGACGTCGCCGAGATTGATGCCTATGCGGAATGCGAGCCGTCGGTCTAAAGCAACCCCCTCGTTTCGTTCCGCAATTGCGCGCTGCAGGTCAACGGCACAGCGGACGGCTTCGATGGCACTGGCAAATTCGACAAACAGTCCGTCCCCTGCTGTTTTGAAAATGCGTCCCCTGTGGCTTCCCACCGCGGGCCGGATGTCATCTCGCAAGAGCTTTTGGAGCCGTGCGTGAGTATCTTCCTCATCACGTTCCATCAAACGACTATAGCCTGCGACATCGGCCGCAAGTATCACTGCCAGTCTCCTCTCGGGTCCGGCAGAAACCAAGGTTGGTTCGCTATCGCCTGGCATCCATAGACGTTACGCCGCAGGGAGCGGGCTTTCAATTAGGTTTAAAGTCGAAATCCGTCATGAAGATCGACGTTAGGAAATCTGATTGACATCGGGGGATGCCAGCACGGACATGTGGTCGCCCTCAATCGGTTCCCCTTACAATGATCCAACGTCCGCGCTATCAAGTCCACACAGACGAGCATGGCCTCTACGCGGTGATTGACACCGCGATGGGGTTGTCCAGCTGAAGTTTGGTCAAGCAGCGTCAAGTTGACTCCGTCCGAAGCACTGCAGCTAATAACTCGGCTGAGGAGGCGGCGCACCGGAAAATAAGAGAGCTACTCCCAGGGAAATACCGAAACTACACATATTCAATAAACTAAGCGATAAATCTCCTGCGGCACAGTAAGCCAATGCCATCCTATCGTTTGCATCCGCGCATCGACCTCAACGAACTCGCTTTCAATAAGCTCGCTGCGAAGGCTACTCTCGCGTAAGATGAGCAAATGAAGACGCTTCTCAACCAAATTCAACTTTCGGCGTCGGATCTCGTCGGCCATCTCAACTGCGAGCATCTCACGTCCCTCGACCTCCAGGTCATGTCCGGCGCGGTTTCAAAGCCGGTGCAGTGGGATCCACTTCTAGACATCCTGAGGGAGCGCGGCTTTAGGCACGAGGCAGCCTTTGTTGATCACCTCACCTCAAGCGGTCTCTCTGTCGAAAAGATCGACGGCGTCGGCATCGAAGACGTCTGGGTGGCACAGACCCTCGCTGCCATGCGCCGAGGCCCCGATATCATAGTGCAGGCTGCTCTTCACGATGGCCGCTGGGCTGGTCGCGCTGACATTCTGAGACGCGTCGAGCGGCCAAGCGATCTCGGACAGTGGTCTTATGAAGTTATGGATACCAAGCTGGCCCGGGAGACTCGGGGCGGCACCGTACTGCAGCTCTGTCTGTACTCGGAGCTATTGGCATCCACCCAGGGACTGCAACCCCATGCGGCCTATGTTGTCGCGCCATGGTCTGACTTCGAGCCGCAGCGCTTTCGCCTGGACGACTATGGAGCCTATTATCGAAAAGCGAAGCGGGCGGCGGAAGCGGCGACGCTGGCTGAACCGGCAGAGACCTACCCTCACCCGACGTCACACTGCGACATCTGTCGCTGGTACGATGCCTGCGACAAACGCCGACGCAATGACGATCACCTCTCCTTCGTCGCTGGTATTTCCCGGAACCAGATAGCGGAATTCGCTGAGCACGATATCAGGACGCTCGACCAGCTCGCCCAGATGCCGCTACCCATGTCTTGGAAGCCAGAGCGTGGGGCGGTGCAGTCGTTCACAAGGGTTCGGGAGCAAGCGCGGATACAGGCGGAATCAAGGCAATCGGGAGAGCCTCGGTTTGAGCTGATTGAAGTCCAACCAGGTCTCGGATTGTCCGCGCTGCCCGAACCCAATCCCGGCGACGTGTTCTTCGATCTCGAAGGTGACCCCTTTGTTGGCGAACATGGATTGGAATACCTGTTCGGGTATCAATACTGGGGCGCTGATGGCAAAGCAGAGTATGTATGTGATTGGGCATTCGATCGAGAGGCCGAGAAGGCGGCGTTTGAGCGCTTCATCGATTTCATCGTCGAGAGAAGGGAGGCCTATCCTGACCTCCACATATACCACTTCGCTCCTTATGAACCGGCTGCCTTGAAGAGGTTGATGGGGCGCTACGCCTCCCGTGAAGAGGAGATCGATCAGCTTCTTCGGAATCTCGTCTTCGTGGATCTGTACAGCGTCATTCGAAACGCATTGCGTGCGAGTGTGGAGAGCTACTCCATCAAACGGCTTGAACAGTTTTATCGATACGAGCGCACGATAGCTCTACGGGACGCAAACGTGGCATTGGCGTCGCTCCAAGCCGGGCTGGAGCTTGAAGACATCTCATCAATTACGCAGGGCGAAAAGGATATCGTTCGAGGCTACAACGAGGATGACTGCGTCTCTACCAGGTATCTCAGGGACTGGCTCGAAGAGCGGCGCGACGAGCTTGTCGCGACCGGCGTCAGTGTTCCTCGTCGACCGCTCATGGATGAAGGCCCAAGCGAAAAAGTATCCATCCGCCAACGGCGCGTCGCCGAGCTGTCCGAACGCCTACTAACCGGTATCTCAGTTGATCCAGAACAGCGTTCTCCACAAGAGCAGGCGCAATGGATCCTCGCAAACATTCTCGATTGGCATCGTCGTGAAGACAAGGCGTCTTACTGGGAAAAATTCCGGCTGAGGGATCTCAGCGTTGATGAGCTACTGGACGAGCGCGCGGCGATTTCCGGACTTTCCTTTATTGAGGAGGTCCCGGGAGGCAACGCTAAGATCCCGGTTCACCGTTACACGTTCCCGCCTCAGGATACCGACGTTCGCGCAGAAAAGTCGCTTTTTCAGCCCGGCGGCGCTCCGCTCGGGACCGCTCTTGACATCGCCAGCGACCAATTCACGATCGACATCAAGAAGAGAGCGGATACCGCCACTGTCCATCCCGAAGCTGTGTTTGTCCATGAGCATATCGCGGCCGAGGAGCAGGCCGAGGCGCTTCTGCGGTTGGGCGAGTACGTGGCTGGCGAGGGTATAACGGGTGAAGGCCGATATCAGGCAGCCCGGGAACTGCTGCTCCGCCTGCCACCCTATATCGGTGGCGAGCCTCTGCAAAACGAAGGGGAAAGCACTCTCGATGCGGCGATCCGCATAGCGGCCAAGCTGGAACGAGGCGTCCTGCCGATCCAAGGTCCGCCAGGCACGGGCAAGTCGCACACAGGTGCGCGAATGATCTGTCAGTTCGTTGCCGACGGAAAGAAGGTCGGAATTACGGCCAACAGCCACAAGGTGATCCGCAACCTCCTCGACAAGGCGATGGAAGCCGCGCAAGAGATGGCCATCGATCTTCGTTGCGTCCAGAAGCCCGAGGCTGGCAACACCGAGGCGAGTACCGCGCATCTCCTCTTTGCGAAAAGAAACGAAGATCTGCTGGACGCGATGAGGTTGGGGCAACGAGACGTTGCCGGGGCAACCAGCTTCCTTTGGGCTCGCCCGGACGCCGAAGACGTGCTGGACGTTCTATTCGTTGACGAAGCTGCCCAGATGTCGCTCGCTAATGTGCTCGCTGTGTCGCACGCAGCCAAACGGTTGGTGTTGCTCGGCGATCCACAACAACTTGACCAGCCCACACAAGGCACCCATCCCGATGGGGTCGGTGTTTCGTCCCTCGAGCATGTTCTCGGAGAACGGCAGACTATTGATCGCGATCAAGGGCTTTTTCTCGCCGAGACCTGGCGGATGCAACCGGACGTCTGTGATTTCATTTCCGAGCTTTTCTATGAAGGGAAACTGGCCCCGATCGTTTCATGCGGCCAGCAAGAAATCTTCTCCGAAGGGCCGATAAAGGGATCGGGCCTGAGATACCTGCCTGTCGAGCACTCGGGCAACGCCAGCTCATCGATCGAAGAAGCCAATGCCGTAGCGTCTTTGGTCTCCCGGATCCTCGAGTGCGGACCAACGTGGCTGGACCGAAACGGCCAGGTGGCATCGCTTTCCATCGACGATATTGTGATCATTACGCCATACAATGCTCAGGTCCTCGAAATCCAGAAACGACTGCCCACTGCCAGAGTGGGAACGGTCGACAAGTTCCAGGGCCAGGAAGCGCCAATTGCGATCTATACCATGGCAACTTCGAGCTATGCCGAAGCTCCCCGGGGCATGGAGTTCCTCTATAGCGCCAACCGTTTCAACGTCGCTATCTCGCGGGCGAAGTGCCTAGCCATCCTGGTCGCCTCCCCGGCAATCTTCGATGCCGACTGCAAGACGCCGAGACAGATGCAGTTGGCCAACGCTTTCTGCAGGTATCTAGTAGCGCGTTTTCGTGGTTCGAATCATATCAAGCAGCCTCGGCGAGCTTGTATGACCAAGTGTGGATGACGGGATGACGATTGATGTCGTCGATACCGGCCATAATGCGTTCCTTGAGCTCGTGTTTTGAGGTCACCCGGATGTGGCGCAGGACGGAGCGGGCGAACTTGGAGAAGAAGCCCTCGATCAGGTTGAGCCAGGAGCCGTGTTTGGGCGTGAAGGTAAATTCGAAGCGGCCTGCCGGTCGTTTATCGAGCCAGGCTC
>NZ_AZNV01000032.1:0-65396 GCF_000510625.1 Rhizobium sp. IBUN | reverse complement strand
GGACAATATGTTGGAGCAGGCTGCCAACACTGCCATGACGATCGGGCCGACAGTTCTAGCGCCGCAAGGGCTGCTGTTTCGACGGCCAATCGATGTGGTAAGGGCGCCAGTACTTTCTGTCGATGATAAGCGAACTATCCTCGCGGCATGGGCTTCGGACTTTTACGCGATCGATTCGAAACCGTCTCTCCGTCACGTTCCAGGAACACCGGAGCCAGTTTCGATCGATGAGGTTCAGTCTGCCCTCAGAGAACTCGATCGGCGCTACGATACCTGAGATCAGGCTGTCAGGCCGTCTATCTCGGCGACTTCCGCAGCTGCTTGACGGTGCACCAACAAGCGAGCGTTGTTCGTCGCCGCCAGGCTCTACGGAGTTTAATGACTCCGGCTCGCGAACGGGCGTTAGTCGCGAAGGCTCTACTAGCAGCGGCGATCGCCTCGGTGTCGTGTGTGAGGGCATGGCCATATGGGGCGAGGCAAAAGCGGTGGTTAGGGGAAATTGGTGGCACTTGGTGCGTCGTCTGGCCGACAAAGCGGACGATGATGAGATTGCTCCGCGAGCCAGTTCCATAAAGCGCAGCCTGGCAAACGACCTGGCCGCCCAACGGGCCACACTTGAGTGCACAGATTTCTTCACTCAGAAAACAAAGGGTTACGATCGGTTTAGAGGCCGCCTGAACGAGCGGCGACCCCGAAGAGTGCTCATCCCCGGGGTTGTGCGCCACACTCAGCAGGTAGGAGATGCTACCACTTATGTTCGTATAGGTGGCAGGGGGAAACGGCTGAACGTTTACTTTCGCCCGGCTTGCGGTTCAACTGTGTTTTGGAAACCTGAGTCTTGTCCAACCGTTCCCACGGGCGGTCTCCACTTTCAGCGAGCCCCCCGGCAGCGGGCGCAACAACTCCTCCTCAGGCTTGTCAAGGTCGAGCCACGCTTTCCAATCCCTCGGTCGAAGGACAACGACCTGGCGATTATGAAAAGGCTCCACGTCGGATCCCGGCTCCGTTGTCAACATCGCGAACGCCGAGGGCTGGCCTTTCCGGCTGGGCTGCCATATCGCAGCGATCGCCATGAACATCGCGTCAAAAAGCGTGAACCTTTGTTTGATCTTCTGATATTTTTTCTTGGCAGGCTCGAAGAAGGCGCTGGCTGGTACAAGACACCGGTGGCAATCGCTGAAATGTCTTCCCTGCGATCGAAAGTTGAATACCGGGCCGCGCCTGCCGATCGGCGGAAAGCCGAACTTCATCTGCGCTAGCTCAACGATATTGTCGCCCGCAGCTCGGATGACGGGAGCCATGTCGCCGACCTTGATGTCGTCAGCCGGCGGCATATCCAGTTCCGTTTGGTGTGTCGGCATGCCAAGCGTGAGATCCTGGATCACCTTGCAGTATTGGGCGTAGCTGGCAAGTTGTTCGTACTCGTTGCACACAGGGAAGGCCTTACTGTCCGGGTCGTTCCAGAACATCGCTATGGGAACGGGGCCATCGACTGCGCTGATGCTCAAGCTGCAAGCTTGGATACTGCTGGCCCTTACCTCTAACGCGAACGGCAATCGGATGTGTCTATCAACAGGCAACTTAACTCCACGGTTCGCAGTCGGCAAGTCATATGCCGGCTGCTTGCCGCGCCGCGGCGAGGTTGTGCAAATAGAATGGGCGGCTATCAGGCCGCCCTTTCGAATAACGAAAAAGTTTGGTGAGGCTAAGCCGGTCGTTCTTCTCCGACGCGGGGCTTCCATGTAATGAGGCGCTTTTCGGCAACGTCAAGGAACAGGTCGATAATCAAGACGAAAACGGCGAGGATAATAATCCCCCCGAACACGCCCACAGCGTCGAAATTGCCCTCAGAGCGTGCGATCAGATATCCGAGCCCAGCTGACGCGCCAAGATATTCACCAATGATTGCGCCGACCACAGCAAATCCGACCGAGGTCCGGAGTGACGAGAGAATCCAGGTTGCTGCCGCCGGGAAGTAGACGTGGCGTAGCAGTTCGGATCGCCGCGCGCCCAGGATGCGGGTATTCGACAACACGACCGGATTAACTTCGCGCACGCCCTGAAGGGCGTTGAAGAATGTGACGAAAAAGACCAAGGTGACCGCCAGGGCAACCTTCGACCACAGACCAAGACCGAGCCACAGAACGAAAATAGGAGCAAGGACAACGCGCGGGATTGCATTCACGGCCTTGATGAACGGATCGAGGATGCGAGCGACGTAGGGGCTTAGCCCCAACCAAACGCCCGCGGCAACGCCCAGGCCGGTTCCGATCAGATAACCCAGGACGGTTTCACTCAGAGTGATGCCGACGTGTTTGTAGAAACCCGGATCGCTTACCCAGCTGACCACCTGGTTAACGATGTCATAGGGTGCCGGAAAGAAGAAGCGATCGATGACGCCGGATGTGACGCCCAACTGCCAAGCGCCGAGGATTACTGCCAGCAGTGTGACTTGGATTAGGCGGACATTAATGGCCTGCATAGCTTTTCTCCACTTCGCCCCGTAGGGACGCCCAGATGTCGCGATAAAGGGTCATGAATTTAGGATCGAGTTTGATCTCGGCCACGTCTCTCGGACGTTCGAGATCGACACCGAAGCTCTCGATGACGCGGCTGCGCGGTCCGGCAGCCAGGACCACCACTCGGTCGCCGAGCGCGATAGCCTCTTCCAAGTCATGGGTAATCATGACCACGGCACGACGGTCTTCTTGCCAGAGCTTGAGCAGTTCATTCTGCATCAAGTGGCGCGTATGAATGTCCAGCGCCGAGAACGGCTCATCCATCAAGATCACCTTGGGCTCGGTGATCAGGGCTTGCGCCATCTGTACGCGCTTGCGCTGGCCACCTGATAGTTGGTGCGGAAACCGATTCTCGAATCCCTTAAGACCCACCTTCTCCAACCAGGCAACGACCTTGCGATGACGCTCTTCGGCTGCCACCCCGCGAAATAGCAGGCCCAACTCGACATTTTGATATGCCGTCTTCCAGGGCAGCAGGGCGTCCTGCTGAAACAAGTACCCGATGTTGTTTTGGACGTCCTTGACGGGGCCCCCGTCAATGCAGACCTCTCCTTTGGCCGGCTTTAGAAGCCCCGCGATCGCATTGAGAATTGTCGATTTGCCGCAACCCGTAGGCCCTACGATGGCAAGGAATTCGCCATTGCCGACCTTGAGGTTGACGTTTTCGACTGCGACAAAGGACCCGAACGCCATGGTGACGTTGTCTATGGTGACCATCGGGGGAAGGCTAGGTTGAGACACCGCCTCGATTTTCCTTACTGCGTTTGCCATATTACACCCCTTAGTTTTCAGCACTATGGCCAGCGGCTTCGACGAACTTGTTCGTGTACGTCGTGTTGAGGTCGATCGTGGCCTTACCAACGCTTTCGTTGAAGCTCTTGAGGACTGCGAGAGGAGCCTCGAGGTCGGCTGGCGTGAACCGGCCGTCCTGAGAGAAGATTGCCTTCGCGTTCTCGACCGCCTTGATGTACGTCTGCTTGTCGCCCGAAACGAAGTCGTCCGGGAGCTGGGCTACGATCTCCTCAGCAGAGTGTTCCTTCATCCAGTGAAGTGCCTTCACGGTCGCATTGGTGACCTTCTGAATTACCTCAGGATGCTCGTTGATGTAGTCCTGGTTGGCGTAGAGGACGGATGTTGGATAGATGCCTCCATATACGGCCTTGGCACCTTCGTCGCTTCTTGCGTCGATTAGGATTTTGCCCAGCCCACGCTCAACGACGATCGTGGCGGCGGGGTCATAGTTGACCAGAAGGTCGATCTTTTCTTGCTGGAGAGCGGCTACAGCCGCGGCACCCGAGCCGACGCCGATGATCGAGATGTCATTATCGGTCAGACCATGCTGCTTGAGGTAGTAGCGGATGAAGAAGTCGGACGAAGACCCCGGAGCAGTGATGCCGACGTTCTTGCCCTTAATCGTTTCCGGCTTGGCTGGATCGAAGTCAGTGTCGTTCCTGCCTGCGAGAACAAGGCCTGAGTTCCTTGCGAGTTGGACGAAGCCAACGACATGCTTGCCTTGGGACTGCATCTGGATGGTGTGGTCATAAAAACCGACGGCGACGTCGGTCGACCCGGCCACCAGCGCCTGGAGGACTTTCGAACCACCCTGAGCGAAGTTCTCGGTCGTGACGTCCAAACCCTCCTGCTTGTAGAACCCCAAGCTTTCGGCGACTGGAAAGGGCAAGTTGTTGAGATTGTAGGAGCCCACGCTCATGCGAACAGAGTCGGCGGCATGAGCTGCGGTAGTGAGAGACAGCGCGGTAGCTACTGCCAAGAGATATTTACGCATGAGATTTCCTCCCTATGTGCTCCGGTCCTCGCCGGAGCGGGTTACGCAGCGTTTTCAACACGCTCGTTCGGCTTCGCGAAGGCGTATCCTTCGAATAGTCTCCTCGCGGTCCTAACCAGGCCTGCGACGGTCGATCCGTTTCGGGTCTCCAGCTGCACGTCGATACGTCCGCTGGGGTGTTCGATACGAACCAGCGTCGGCAGCACTTTGTCGCCGACGATTTGCGCTGCTACGGTTCCTGAAGTTGTGGCGGCCGTGGCAATCCCGACTGCACCCGTGGTTGCGAGAGCAGGGTGGCAGTCATTGGGCATAAAGTATCTCACTGAAATCGTTCCGCCCTTCTTGGCCGGGGAAATCACAACGGGCTTAGGGATGACCATGTCGGACACATCTCCCATTCCCATCAAACGACCTGCTTCAATCCGAATGGAGGCGAGGCGGTCGATGAGCTGATGGTTCGCTGATAGAGACGCAGCGTCTTCGTAGCCAGTTACGCCCACGTCTGCGGCGCGAATAAGAACCATCGGGATTGCGCAATCGATCGCGGTAATTTCGACCCCGTCGATAACATCTAGCGGCTTGCCGGTAGGAAAGAGCTTTCCGGTCTTCGCGCCGGCCGCGTCCAGGAAGGTGAGGGCGATCGGTGCGGCGAGGCCCGGAACTCCATCGATAGACGCATCGCCCAGGTAGATGACTTCGCCTTTCCGGGTCGGGACCTTCGCCTCAATGATTTTTCCCGTGTTGACGTTGTGAATCCGTACGAGCGTGTCAAAACTACCGGCCGGTACGAGGCCGGCCTCGATCGCGAATGGACCAACAGCGGCGAGCATGTTGCCGCAGTTCGGTGAGTAGTCCACGATCTGTCGGTCGGTTCGCACCTGGGCAAACAGGTAATCGACGTCTGCCCCATGAACGCTGGCTGGACCGATGATCGCAACTTTCGACGTCACCGGGTTTCCTCCTCCGATTCCATCAATCTGCAACGGGTGGCCTGATCCCATTATGGAGAGCAGGGTTGTGTCGCGACCAGCTTGATCCGCGGGCAAATCGGAAGCCAGAAAAAACGGGCCCCGGGAAGTGCCGCCGCGCATAAGGACGCAAGGTATGCGTATCAGGTCGTTCATTACATGTCCTCGAATATTGCGTAAGCCGGATCAATTCGCTTGCTTATTGCATTATGCGAAACATCGGTGTATTTGTTAAATGCAATGTTTGGCGGGATTATTGCGAAATGAGCATCAATTGCGAGATTCTAGATCTCCGCGCTTTCCAAGCGGTCGTGGACCTCGAAAGTTTTCATCGGGCCGCTGAAGCACTCAATATCTCCCAACCAGCCCTCACCAGACGAATTCAGAAGCTTGAGCAGTCCATTGGCGCGCCACTGCTCGATCGGACGACCCGTCACGTTGCGGCGACAGCCACAGGGCAGGAGTTGCTTCCGCTGGTAAGGCGGATGCTCGAGGAGTTTGATGGTTCCCTCTTCGCCCTAAAGGATGGAGGATCTCAGCGCCGCGGACTAATCACGATGGCCTGTGTTCCGACCGCCGCCTTCTATTTTCTGCCCACGGTCATCAAGAAGTTCGGAGCTGACTATCCTCATATCAGGCTTCGTATCCGCGATTTGACGGCAAACGAGGGGCTGCAAGCTGTGGCACGGGGGGAGGTGGAATTCGGTATCAATCTGATGGGGAATTCGGACCCGGACCTTTCCTTTGAGCCGTTGATCGATGACCCGTTCGTGCTTGCAATGCGAAAGGATCACCCTCTGGCGGCTCATGAACGACTGAACTGGGGACAGCTCGATGGATATCCACTCGTCGTGGTCGATCGATCGAGCGGAAATCGGGCACTGTTGGATGGCGCTCTCGCGAAGCATAACCTCAGGCTAAACTGGTTCTATGAGGTCACTCATCTCAATACGTCATTGGGTCTTGTCGAGGCTGGGCTCGGCATCTCAGTCCTTCCCAGACTGGCGACTCCTCAGGAAGAGCATCCGTACCTAGTCTCACGCCCGATCGTTGATCCAGTGGTTACTCGCACCATCGGGATCGTACGCAGACGCGGCGCGCCGCTGTCGCCCGCCGCCGAGAAGTTTATTGAGGTGCTTCTCAAAACCTGGAAAGGCGGGACGCCAACGCCCGAAGCTTAGCAATTGATGCAAGATTTGCAGGAATGTGTTGCAGCGGCCTAAATTGCCGTAAGCCATCTGCGGACAATTAGGCACCCAATCTGTTAGGCGTCCAATCTTTGTTGCTTGTCTGATGAGATGCCGTAATGGGTCGACCCACTCGGAGAATGTAGCCCGATCGGTGGCTGTCCCTCAGAATGACGATGTTACGGGCCGCCCTGTTGTAGGTCCCTCACGCGCTCTGGACAGAGCTCACTAAAATACATCGCGAGATCTTGAAAATCGTTCACCACGACAAGGTCTGCCAACGGCTGATGACCACGCCTGGCGTTGGTGCGCTTGTGGCGATTACCTATCGTTAGCATTGACGACCCGAGTGGGTTTGCAAAGTCTCAAACTGTCGACGCAGACTTCGGACTGACACCAAAGAAGCACCAGTTCGGCGAGGTGGATCTGAATCGTGGCAATCACCGTCTCAAAAGTCACCTCAAGAGGCGTTCGAACGTTGTGAATTGGCTCCACTCGGAGGTCCCAAGAGGACTGCATATATACCGAGCGAGAGTGTCGTGACGCGTCTACGGCAGGCTTCCGGGAAGTCCTCCATCGGCGCCGCCTTTTTCTCCCCCGACATCCGCGCCACCGAGCCGCCGCACGAAGTCCGCGAAGAAGAGCGAGGCGTTAGTGGCCTGTCTGTGCACGGCAATCGTCTGAGGAATTCGCGAAAACACTCCATCTACCAAGCGGAAGCCTTCCATCCGCTCCGAGGCGTTGACGAGGAATTCGGTTAGTCCAGCGGCGGCGTCGCATTCTCGGTCGGCTAGAACTTCGAGCGCCGCCGCGGGGCTGTCAACATGCAGCACCGTCGCTCGTTTGAGGGTTCGTTCAAGCTGCTTGGTATAGGCGGCGCTCCGCGCGGAAGTGATGCGGATTCCGTCGGAATCTACCGCGTCCGCCGTCCGGTAGGGCGAACCCTCTGGAATCAGGTAGGTGGCCTCAACGGAGATGTAGGGAGGCGAGAAGTTGAAGCGATCGGTTCTTGACGGATCAGACGCGATGAAGGCGATGTCCCACTCGCCGCCATCCGCAGCGCAAAGGATATCGGCGGCAGATCCATATTGCATCAGGGATAGCCCACGATCGAGTTCGTCAGCAATCCTATCCGCAATTTCCACGCTCGGGCCCACCAAGGTACCTGCTTTTTCGTCCCAGCGGATCAGCGCTTCGTTCGACATGTTGACGGCGGCCCTTATGGTTCCAGCCGGCGCTATCTCCGAGCGGACCTGGTCCAAATTGAACATGCTACGCCTCCCTAGTGCGAAAACCTGGACGCAAGTGCTTCCGAACCTCTGGCAAGGAGGGCAACGTCGACGCCAACTGCCGTGAACAGCGTTCCCTGCGCAATGCAGCGAGCTGCAAACTTCTCGTCAGCCGTCAAGATGCCCGACGGTTTACCGACGGCATTCAAGCGCTCGATCGCATTCTCGATTGCCGAGACTACATCAGGATGTCCCGGTTGGCCAGGATAGCCGAGGCTGGCTGCGAGATCCGCCGGACCAATGAAGATCCCGTCGACTCCGTCGACCCCTGCAATGGCTTCAAGCTGATCGAGCGCCTCTTGTGTTTCGATCTGCAGTAACAGGCAGATCTCCTGTTCGGCGGTCTGTGCGTAGTTTGACACACGCCCGAAACGGGTGGCGCGGGTGAGGGCGGATACGCCGCGGATACCTCGCGGTGCGTAACGCGCGGCGGCCACGGCCGCCTTAGCCTCCTGTTCATTCTGCACATATGGAATGAGAAGTGTCTGGACGCCAATATCCAGAAAACGCTTGATCAATACAGGGTCGTTGAAGGCCGGGCGTACCACGGCGGCGACGTCGTACGGCGCGACCGCCTGCAATTGTGGAAGCACGGTAAGGACGTCGCTGGGAGAATGCTCGGTATCGAAAAGCAGCCAATCGAAACCGGACGGTGCGACGATTTCCGCTGCATAGCTGCCCGGAAGGCCGCACCACAACCCGATCTGACTTTGACCGGCCAGGAGTTTTCGCTTGAACCTGTTGACGGGGAGTTCCATTAGATCCTCACACGAATGAGACGCCGATCGAGCCGACGGGGCCGTAGTCGGCCTGGATCACGTCTCCTTGGGCGATGTCCACAGGGCGGGTGAAAGAGCCGGCCAGCACGATCTGCCCCTTTTTCAAACCGCCGCCCACGGCATGGAGCTTGTTTACCAACCAAGCGATCCCAGCTGCCGGATGGCCCATGATCGCTGCAGAAACACCGGATTCCTCGATAATGCCATTCTTCGAGAGGGTGGCGCCCACCCAGCGGATGTCGATATCCATTGGACGAATGATGCGCCCCCCTACAACGATCGCTCCAAAGGCGGCATTGTCAGCGATCGTGTCGGTGATCGCTCTTGGAATCTCGGTGCGATAGTCGATGATCTCGAGAGCCGGGACTACGAATTCAGTCGCCCTCACTACGTCGTAGATCCGCGTTCCAGGCCCCTCGAGATCCTCGCCCATCACAAAAGCGAGCTCGACTTCGAGGCGGGGCTTGATAAAGAGGTCCGCCTTGATCTGCGCTCCGTCATTGTAGAGGGCGTCGTCCAGGATGACACCATAGTCGGGCTCGGTCATCTTGGATGCCATCTGCATCGCGCGCGACGTCAGGCCGATCTTGTGCCCTGCGACCCGAGCACCCTTCGCAGTCCGAGCCTCCGCCCAGAGCGCTTGAATGTTGTAGGCGTCTTCAAGCTCCAGGCCGGGGTAGGTCTTGCTCGGTTGAACGATTGGCTTGCGGTCGGTTTCCGCCTTCAAAAGGGCGTTGGCCGCGTCTCGGCGTTCCTGTTCTGTGATCATGGCTTCGGCTCTGTCGTTGGTTATTTGATTGGTGGACGCGGCAGCACGGCTTCGCCGGGCTCCATGACGTAGGTGTAGTCGAGCGAGAACCAGGGGCCTTCGACGCCCGGCTCGGACGGATGCGGTTCGTCATGGCGGACGAAGTCGCCGGTCAGGGCTGCGGTCACTCCAAACTGAACGTCGGAATCGATGTTCGGATCGCTTGGATCGAAGACCTGGGAAATCAGCGTTTTGTATCCCTGCTTGAAGATCAAGGCGTGAAGATGCGCTGGTCGGTACGGGTGACGCCTCTGCGCCTTTAGCAGTCGGCCGACGACGCCGTCGACCGGAATCGGGTATCCGACCATCTTCACGGTTTTGAACCAGAAGCGCCCGTCGGCGTCCGTGGTGAACTTGCCCCGAAGGTTCATCTCAGCCTGATCGGGATCCTGATTTTCATAGAGCCCCACGGGAGAAGCGTGCCAGACGTCGACTTCGGCACCCGCGATCGGCCTGCCGTCCCGGTCGACCACCTTGGCGCGGACAAATAGTGGCGTGCCTGGCGTGTCGGAGCGGATGATCGTACCGCCGTTTTCGACACGGGGAGAGTTCAGTCGCCAGAACGGGCCGAGAAGGGACTGCGACGTCTCCGTTTGGCCGCTGTTGCCGTTGTTCAACAGACAAACCAACGAGGATACGCCGAGAGATCCAGCCATGAGAACGAACTCGTTGTGGCTGTCCGTCTGCAGTTGTCCGATCTCGTTCAATATGGCCGTAGCCTCGCGGAACTCGACTTCGGACAACCGCACCTCCCGCACGAATGCATGAAGATGTTTCACCATCGCTAGGAGGATCTCTCGAAGACGTGGATCCTCGGTTTTGTTCATCACCCCGAGGACGGCCGGTGTCAGCTCGCTTTCGGTTTTTATGGCCATAGGCTACCTCCCAATCGCGTCGACTATAAAAATAATCGATTATCTGTCAAGGATTGTTACGGCGACGTTTTCTCCGCAGTAGCTAGAAAGTCTGGGGAGGCAACTAATAAAACATTGAAATAATTTACTTATAGTGACGGTGAGGACGGGCGGCTGGCGCCAAATTGGCGCTCATTCGCAATTTGCCGTTGACGCAGATAATCGTTTATTATAGCGATCATCGACAGTTGATCAAAATCGCCAAGGAGCAGGGATGAGCTCGACCGACGACAGCGCCTCAGCACCCATGACAGACGAGGAGACGGCGTCCGCGGGTTTTGCCGACGATGGGAAGAATACTATCGGAAGCCAGTTGGCGTCGCGCCTCCGCGAGGCGATCATCTCTGGCGAGTTGGAGGCCGGCAGCAAGATCAATCTCGACAAGGCGCGCCGCACGTTCAACGTCAGCCTAAGCCCTCTGAGGGAGGGACTTGCCCGCCTCATATCCGACGGTCTTGTGGAGTTTCAGGATAATCGCGGCTATCGGGTAGCTCCGATCTCACTGGCAAATCTGGAGGAAATCACGACGCTCCGCGAAGAGCTCGAAGTGTTCGCGCTGCGGGAATCTATGCGAATCGGCGACGTCGAGTGGGAGAGCAATATAATGCGCTCGCTCCATCGCCTGAACCGCACGGAGCGAGATGCCTCGCGGCCTGAGACGCTCGAGCAATGGGAGGCTCTTCACCGGGAATTCCATCTCACGCTTATTTCCGGTTGCGGCAAACCGCTCCTGTTACATTTCTGCGGCCTCTTGCTGAACCTCAATGACCGGTACCGCCGGGTCTTCCTTATCCGGACTTCCGGTGACCGGAACGTTGGCCAGGAGCACAGCGAGATTGCGCAAGGAGCGGTCGCACGGGATATCGAATACGCTAGCGAGAAACTGCGACTGCACATCCACCGCACGGGGACGAACCTTCGAAATCATCTCGCGACGAAAGGGATCGTCTGATGGTAGCGCCTGGATTGAAATCAGAGCAAGAGATTGGTGTAGCGCACTTCTCCGCCATCTCTTTGACGCCAATGAACTTTGCGAAGGCCGCAGCGGGGGCGGGTTTTTCGAGAATTGGATTGAGGCTGAATCCGGCGTTCCCAGGAGCGCCGTACTACGAGCTGCCCCACGGTGGCCACGCAGCGGAAGAATTGAAGGCCGTACTGCGCGGCGAAGCGATCGAGGTCTTCGACATCGAGTTCTTTGTCATCGACCCCTCCTTCAACGCCTCGTCTCTGGAACCGATAGTCGCTGCGGCTGCTAACATCGGGGCCAAGCGTCTGAGCGTTTGCGGCGACGATCCGGACGTGAGCAGGCTGCAGTCGAACTTCAGCGAGTTCTGCGACCTTGCAGGCAGGTACGGATTGGCGGTCGATATCGAGAACATGGGCTGGCGGACGGTCAGAACATTTGCCGACAGCGTGAATCTCCTGAAATCGAGCGGCGCGCCCAATGCCGGCGCGCTCGTCGACGGAGTGCATTTCTTCAGGAACGGCGCAACGTTGACGTCGCTGCGCGCCGAAATCGACAGGGTCAAGCACGTCCAGTTGTGCGACCTCGCCGGCCCTCCCCCGAGTACGGCCGAGGCGATGATTGCGGAGGCTCGAGGCAAACGCCTTGCCCCAGGCGATGGGGAATTGCCCTTGGGCGAACTGATCGCAATTGCCGACGGGGCTGCAGCATCGGTCTCGGTCGAAGTACCTCTTTCAGGCTCGGGAGACGTGGAGGAGCATTTGAAACGCCTGTTCGAAGGGGCCGTACGAATATTAAATCCGGGTCAGTGATCCGGCGCCGGCGAGGCGAAGCAGCGCCGAGTGGAGGAAACCAACACAGGGGTTACACGTTTGATTTTGGTGCCGCTTCGACCGCGCCCCGGAATTGTTTTGGGGTTCGCTCGGAACGTTGGGTCTCGCCTTGGCCGGGATGCTGCTCGCTCTCGTGATAGGAATCCTTGGCGTCGTAGCGAGGACGTCCAAGATCGGTTGGGTCCGCGCGCCGGTCATTGCGTTCGTCGACGTCGTCCGAACACGCCGTTCCTGGTGCAGATCTTCTTCATCTACTTCGCCCTTCCGCTTATGGGCATTCGCCTGAACCCGACGGTCACAGCAATCATTGCGCTGGGGATCAACGGCGGGGCCTACGCCATCGAGATCATCCGCGGGGGCGTTGAGAGCATCAGCAAGGGACAGATTGAAGCTGGTTTTGCGCTCGGGCTGCACAAGGCCGACGTCTTCCGCCTCATCGTTCTCAAGCCGGCACTGCGAGCGATCTACCCGTCTTTGACGAGCCAATTCGTGATGCTGACCTTGACCACGTCGGTGTGCACCTCGATCGCTTCGTCGAATGGCGTCGACCGCCCTCGCCGAAGCATTGAACGGAGTGCCATCTTGGAACTTTGACACGGTCAGCCTGAGCGAAAGGTGCGTCCGAGCCCTAAGCTGCGTGCTCCGAAATCCTCTGTATGGCGTAGACGGTTAGCTCTCGACGGCTCAAGTTGCACGTGGTCGGGGCGCCCTTCGCGGCCCGCAGGTGAAATGCTAGCTTACGAGCGCAACTCCTCCCTTACGAAATCAAGAAAACTGAGACTTTCATGAATTTTGGCATTGACGCCATCGGGGATTGCGGGGCAGTTTGAACCACTTGGAAATTGGTTCGAACCAATAAGCAAAATGGCAGTACAAGGGCTACCCGAAAATTCGACTTATGCTCTCGAGAAGCTCCGAGAGCTGCTGAGCTCTTCCGATCTTCCTGCGGACGGCAAGCTGCCGACCGAGCGCGCTCTCTCCGATCTGTTCGGCGTCAGTCGCCGCGCCATTCGCCGGGCGCTGGAAGTCCTTGATGCCGAGGGCAGGATTTCTCGCCGCCAGGGATCCGGGACTTACGCTGGTCAGCGAGCCGAAGGGCTTAGCCGGCATGTCGGCGCTATCGTCGCCGGAACCAATTTTCTTGAGATCATGGAAGTGCGGCTGCGAATAGAGCCGCAGCTGGCGCAACTTGCTGCCGTCCGTGCCAAGCCAGCCGACATCGAGCGCATGCGTGAACTGACGAAGAAGATCGTCGCCAGTGAGGATGCCGACGCGCGCGAATTGTGGGATGGCGCGCTGCACCGGTTGATCGCCCAAAGTGCCGGCAATCAGTTCTTTCTCGAAATCTTCGATGTCATCAACCACGTCCGCCAGGACGACGCCTGGCAGGCGATCCGCGAAATGGCGCGGCGCAGCCACAAGACGGAAGAGCGCGCTTATGCGCAGCACGCCGCCGTGATCGACGCAATCGCCGAGCGGGATCCGTTACGCGCCGCCGAAGCGATGCGCCAGCACCTGCTGATGCTGCAGGAAAGCCTCATCCGCGTCACTTCCTTCGATCTGCCGGAAGAGGGAAGCGAAGAGAAACGAAAAGCTGATGGAGTTGCTCCCGACGCCTGACGATCGGCCGGCCGGGGAAGCCGGCCGGAACACTGGTTCAAACATAAGAGGGAACGAAATGAAAACTGCCAACTTCCTTGCTACTCTTGGCGCAAGCGTCCTGTTAGCGCTACCAACCTTTGCCGCCGAACTGAAGATCGGCCTTGCCGATGACGCTGACGTCTTGGATCCGGCACAATCGCGTTCGTTCGTCGGTCGTATCGTCTACACGGCGCTCTGCGACAAGCTGTTCGACGTCACGCCCGATCTCAAGATCGTCGGGCAGCTTGCAACGGATTACAAATGGTCCGCCGACGGAAAGGAACTGACGCTAACGCTGCGCCAGGGCGTGAAGTTCCAGGATGATACGCCCTTCAATGCCCAGGCCGTCGTCGACAATATCACGCGCGCGATGACCCTGCCGGAATCGCGCCGCAAGAGCGAGCTTTCCTCCGTCTCCAAGGTCGAGGCGACAGGGGACTACGAGGTGAAGTTCACGCTGAAGGCTCCGGATGTTACGCTGGTCGCACAGCTTTCCGACCGCGCCGGCATGATGATCTCGCCGAAGGCCGCCAAGGAACTCGGCGCCAAGTTTGGCGATCATCCCGTCTGCTCCGGCCCGTTCAAATTCGTCGAACGCGTGCAGCAGGACCGCATCGTGCTCGAAAAGTTCCAGGACTACTGGAACAAGGACAACATCTTCATCGACAAGATCACCTACCGGCCAATCCCCGATAGCGCGGTGCGGCTCGCAAACCTGCGCTCGGGCGATCTCGATCTGATCGAGCGCGTAGCGCCGACGGATGTCGAGACCGTGAAGGGCGATTCCAACCTGGACATGGTCGACAAGGTCAATATCGGCAACCTCGGCATCTACTTCAACGTCGGCAACGGCGCCCGCGCCGACAATCCCCTCGGCAAGGACAAGCGCCTTCGCCAGGCCTTTTCGCTGGCGATCGACCGCGAAGCAGCCATGCAGATCGTCTATGACGGGACGGGTGTCGCCGGCAATCAGCCGTTCCCGCCGTCGAGCCCGTGGTTCAACAAGGATCTTCCGGTTCCGGCCCGCGACGTCGACAAGGCCAAGGCCCTGATCAAGGAAGCAGGCTTCGACCGCGTTCCGGTCGAGCTCACCATGGCCAACGATCCGATCATCGCGCAGATGATGCAGATCATCCAGTCGATGGTCGCCGAAGCCGGGTTCGACGTGACCTTGAAGGCCACCGAATTCGCCACGCTGCTCAACGACCAGACCGCTGGCAACTACCAGGTCAGCCGCTCGGATTGGTCCGGCCGCTTCGATCCGGATGGCAACACCAACCAGTTCTACACCACTGGCGCGGGCCTCAACGACATGCACTACAGCAACCCCGACGTGGACATGCTGCTTTCCGAAGCCCGCCAGTCGCAGGACGATACCGTGCGCAAGCAGAAATACGATGCTGCCGGCAAGATCCTCGCTGAGGACCTGCCGATCGTCTACATCGGACATCAGGCCTGGATCTGGGGCTACAACAAGAAGGTCACCGGCTTTGTCCCGTCGCCGGACGGCATGATCCGCCTCGTGGGCGTGAAGAAGGCCGACTAACAAAAAACGCCGCGCGGGGGCTGTCTCCCGCGCGGCGCCTGCAACGCGACTGACAAGCATCGGGATCTCCTCATGTACACCTACATCGGAAAGCGGCTGCTGCTTGCCATACCGACGCTGCTGATCATATCCGTCTTCGTCTTCTCGCTGCAGAAGCTTCTGCCGGGTGATCCGGTCCTGGCCATGGCCGGCGAGGACCGCAGTCCGCAAGTACTGGAGCTCTTGCGCGAAAAATACCGGCTGAACGATCCGGTGGTCTACCAGTACGGCTACTGGCTGGCTGGTGCGGTGAAGGGCGATCTCGGCATCTCGCTGAGGACGAACCAGGAAGTGACGACGCTGATCGCCGAGAAGCTGCCGGTGACGATCCAGCTCGCCGTGATGTCGATCGTCTTTGCACTGTTGATCGGCATCCCCATGGGCATACTCGCTGCAGTCAAGAAAAACACCGCGCTCGACCTTGTGGCCAATTTCATCGCGCTCTGCGGCCTGTCGATCCCGAACTTCTGGTTCGGCATCATGCTTATCCTCTTCATCTCGGTAAAGCTCGGCTGGCTGCCGGCCTCGGGCTACGCGCCCTTTTTCGAAGATCCGCTGCATTCGATCGAAACAATGATTATGCCGGCGTTCGTTCTCGGCAACGCGCTCGCAGCCACGCTGATGCGCCATACGCGCTCCTCGATGCTAAGCGTGCTCAGCGCCGACTATATCCGCACCGCCCGTGCCAAGGGTCTGTCGGAGAGGGCGGTCGTATTGCAGCATTCCTTCCGCAACGCGCTGCTTCCGATCGTCACCGTCACGGCGCTTCTCTTCGGCGAGCTGCTTGCGGGTGCTGTTCTGACCGAGCAGATCTTCACCATTCCCGGTTTCGGCAAGTTGATCGTCGATGCCGTGTTCAACCGCGACTATGCCGTCGTGCAGGGCATCGTGCTTTGTACCGCGACCGGCTTCATCATGATGAATCTCGTCGCCGACGTGCTTTATGTCCTGCTCAACCCGCGCATGAGGACCGCCCTATGACCGCCATCGAGCAGTCGGCCACAGCAGTCGAGCCGCGTTCGCAAAACCGCGCCTGGCGCAAGATGAAGGCCAACAAGGGCTCACTTGCGGGCCTTGTAATCGTCCTCTTCTTTGCGGTCGTCGCGATCTTGGCGCCGCTGCTGCCGATCCCCGACCCGGCGGCGACGAGCTGGTCGGCGATCCGCAAGGCGCCGTCGCTTGCCCATCTTCTCGGCACCGACGATCTCGGTCGCGACATTCTTTCGCGCATGGTCTGGGGCGCCCGGGCGTCACTGCTGGCCGGCATCTTTTCGGTCGCGATCGCGGTTGTCGTCGGCGTGCCCTTCGGCCTGGTCGCCGGCTATTTCGGTGGCTGGATCGACCATATGATCTCGCGCGTCATCGAGGCGTTCCTGGCGATGCCGTTCCTGATCACGGCGATCGCGCTTGCCGCCTTCCTGGGGCCGAGCCTCTCCAACGCGATGATAGCGATCGGGCTCTCGGCCATGCCGATCTTCGTGCGGCTGACGCGTGGCCAGACGCTCGCCGTCAAGACCGAGGAATTTGTGGAAGGCGCGCGCGCCATCGGGCTTCGCCACTTCAATATCATCAGGCGCTACATCCTGCCGAACGTCTTTGCGCCTATCCTCGTGCAGGCGACGCTGACGATCGCCACTGCTATTATCGCCGAGGCAAGCCTGTCCTTCCTCGGTCTCGGCCAGCAGCCGCCAGCGCCGAGCTGGGGTTCCATGCTCAACGTTGCCAAGAACTTTCTAAACCAGGCGCCCTGGATGGCGCTGTGGCCGGGACTGGCGATCTTTCTCGTCGTCATGGGTTTCAATCTTCTCGGGGACGGCCTGCGCGATGCGCTGGACCCTCGGGAAGCGTAATTTCTTCGAAAGGAAATTGAGATGAGTACGTTCACGACCCGCCCCGAAATTCTCGGCACCTTCGGCGTCGTCACCTCGACGCACTGGATCGCCTCGGCCGTCGGCATGAGCATCCTGGAAAAGGGCGGCAACGCCTTCGACGCGGCGGTGGCGACCGGTTTCGTACTCCAGATCGTCGAGCCGCATCTGGTCGGCCCTGGCGGCGACCTTCCGGCGATCATCTATTCGAAGAAGAAGGACAAGGTCGAAGTCATCTGCGCCCAGGCGCCGGCGCCGGCCGGAGCCACGATCGAGCACTATACGAACGAGGGACTGAAGATGATCCCCGGTGACGGTCTGCTCGCGACCGTCATTCCGGGCTCCTTCGATGGCTGGATGCTGATGCTGCGCGACTACGGCTGCTTGAGCGTCCGCGACGTTCTCGAACCCGCGATCCATTATGCTGAGAACGGCCATCCGGTGCTGCCGCGCGTTTCTGCCACCATCGCCGGCCTTGCCGACTTCTTTGAAAAGGAATGGCCGACCTCGTTCGAAACCTGGCTGCCGGGTGGCTCTGCGCCGGCACCCTGGTCCAACTTCAAGAACCCCGTGCTTGCTAAGACCTGGAAGCGCATCGTCTCGGAATCCGAAAGCAAGTCCGGCCGCGAGGCACAGATCGAAGCCGCACGCGACGCCTTCTATCGCGGTTTCGTCGCCGAGGCGATCGACACGTACCTGCGCAAGGCGGAAGTGATGGACGCAAGCGGCAGCCACCACAAGGGCGTGCTGAGCGCGGACGACATGGCGAACTGGCAGGCGACCGTCGAGGCGCCCCTCACCTATGACTATCACGGCTGGACTATCGCAAAGACCGGTCCGTGGGGACAGGGGCCAGTACTCCTGCAATCGCTGTCGTTGCTGAAGGGCTTCGATCTCGCCTCCATGGATCCGGCCGGTCCAGATTTCGTACACACGGTCGTCGAGGCGATGAAGCTCGCCTATGCCGACCGCGAGGTCTACTATGGCGATCCTGAATTCACCGACGTACCGCTTGAGCAGCTTCTGTCGGACGCCTACGCCGCCGAGCGCCGCAAGCTGATCACGAACGAAGCCTCCTTCGATCTGCGTCCCGGTCGTCTTTCCGGCTTCGAGGCACAGTACGATGCCACCATGGCGCTGCTTGAAGGCGCCAAGACGGGTGCTGTCTACGAGCCGACCATGGCGCATCTGAGCGAGAAGCGCGGCGACACCGTGCATATCGACGTCATCGACAGCGAAGGCAACATGGTGTCGGTGACGCCCTCCGGCGGATGGCTGCAATCCTCGCCGATCGTTCCCGGCCTCGGCTTCTGCCTCAATTCGCGCGCTCAGATGTTCTGGCTGAAACCAGATCTGCCGTCGTCGCTCACCCCGGGCAAGCGTCCACGCACGACGCTAACGCCTTCCATCGCGCTCCATGAAGGCCGGCCGACACTCGCCTTCGGTACGCCGGGCGGCGACCAGCAGGACCAATGGCAGCTCGCCTTCTTCCTGCGCTATGTCCATCATGGCATGAACCTGCAGGAAGCGATCGACCAGCCGCTCTTCCACACCGCGCATTTCCCGGGCTCCTTCTATCCGCGCACCCGGGCGCCAGGCGACCTGACGGCCGAAGCCAACTTCCCCGCGGCAGTGCTCGAGGCGCTGCGCCAGAAGGGCCATCAGCTCACGGTTGCCGATCCATGGACCGTCGGGCGCCTGACAGCGGCGCGGCGCGATGCCGACGGACTGTTACGCGCGGCTGCCACGCCGCGCCTGATGCAGGCCTACGCGGTCGGGAGATAATCGCCATGACCTGGTCCATCGTTGCCCGCGAACCGGAAACCGGCCATCTGGCGATCGCGGTCGCCACCCGCTTCTTCGCCGTCGGCGGCGTCGTGCCGCACATTCGCGGCCGCGTCGGTGCGGTCGCGACGCAAGCCTTCGTGAGCCCGCTCTACGGCACCGATGGTCTCGCCATGCTCGCCGCCGGCAAGTCGCCGGAGGCGATCATTCCGGCTCTGACCGGGCGCGACGAGGGGCGGGACCAGCGCCAGCTGCATCTTGTCGATGCCAAGGGCCGCAACGCGGCCTTCACCGGCGCCAAGTGCATCGACTGGGCCGGCCATCTGGTCGACGACAACGTCTCGGTCGCCGGCAACATGCTGGCTGGACCGCAGGTGATCGCCGAAACGCTTTCCACCTTCAAGAAGACGGCGGGCGGGCCCCTGGCCGAACGGCTGCTTGAAGCCATGCAGGCCGGCGAGGACGCCGGCGGCGACAAGCGCGGCAAGCAGTCGGCAGCGCTCGTCATCTACCGCGATCAGGATTTTGCCTGGCTCAATCTGCGCGTCGACGACCACGCCGATCCCTTGGGCGAACTCACCCGGCTCTACGCCGTCGCAAAGGAGCGCTACCTGCATGTCGCCGAGACCATGCCGACCCGGGACAATCCAAGCGGCATGATCGACCGGCGCGAAATCGACGAGCGGATTGCGGGGCTGGAGGCCGAGCGCGTGGCGGCCGGAAGACCGTCCGCCTCGTTCGCCACGCCGCTCAAGGCCGCGACCTAATGCAAATGGAAGGTGAGCCCATGACAACCGCAGCCGCGCTCAAGCCCGCCGCAGGCCTAGCACCCGTCCTGTCGGTCTCCGGCCTGACGACGTCGTTCAGGGTGGACGGCGCCTGGCGGCCGGTCGTGCGCGACGTCTCCTTCGACGTGATGCCCGGCGAAACCGTCGCCATCGTCGGCGAAAGCGGCTCAGGCAAGAGCGTTACGTCGCTCTCGATCATGCGGCTGCTTGCAAAAGGCAGCAGTCGCGTCAAAGGCCGCATCCTGCTCAACGGCAAGGATCTCCTTTCGCTCTCCGACAAGGAGATGCGCGGTGTCCGCGGCAAGGACGTCGCGATGATCTTTCAGGAGCCGATGACCTCGCTCAATCCGATCTTCACCATCGGGCGGCAGATTTCCGAGGCATTGACCTGCCATGGCAATCTTTCGGCGGTGGAAGCCAGGGCCGAGACGATCCGTCTGCTCGAAAAGGTCCGGATCCCGAATGCGGGCTCGCGCTTCGACGAATATCCCCACCAGTTTTCCGGCGGCATGCGCCAGCGGGTGATGATTGCCATGGCGCTGGCCCTGCGTCCGAAGTTGTTGATTGCCGACGAGCCGACGACCGCGCTCGATGTCACCATCCAGGGCCAGATCCTCGATCTCATAAAGACGCTGCAGGAAGAGGAGGGTATGTCCGTCCTTTTCATTACCCACGATATGGGCGTGGTAGCAGAGATTTCGGACCGCACCGTCGTCATGTATCGTGGCGAGGCAGTTGAAGCAGGAAAGACGGAAGACGTTTTCCACCGCGGCCAGCATCCCTATACCCGCGCCCTGCTTTCAGCGGTGCCGCGTCTGGGCTCGATGACGGATCGTGAAAGCCCGCTTCCATTCCCGGTGGTGGACGCGGCGACCGGCCAGCTGAAAGAGGCCGCAGAGGCTTGCCGAACCGTTGACGATAACAGGAAGCCGATCCTCGAAGTCAAAGGGCTCGTCACCCGCTTTGACATTCGCGGCGGGCTGCTCGGGCGCAAAACCGGTGCGATACACGCGGTCGAGAACGTTTCCTTCGACCTTCACCAGGGCGAAACACTCTCGCTCGTCGGTGAATCCGGCTGCGGCAAGTCCACGACCGGCCGCTCGATCATGCGCCTTCTCGATGCGCGCGCCGGCAGCGTCCACTTCGAGGGGAAGGATGTTCTGAAACTCGACGGCGCCAGCCTGCGCACCATGCGGCGCAACATCCAGATGATCTTTCAGGATCCCTTTGCCAGCCTTAACCCGCGCATGAGCGTCGGCACCTTGATCGCCGAACCCTTCAGCGAACACGGCCTTGGAACGCGCGCTCAGGCACGCGACAAGGCCGCCGACCTAATGGAACGGGTCGGGCTGAAGGCGGAGATGATGAGCCGCTATCCGCACGAATTCTCGGGCGGCCAGCGCCAGCGCATCTGCATTGCCCGTGCACTGTCACTCGATCCGAAAGTCATCGTGGCCGACGAAAGCGTTTCGGCGCTCGATGTCTCGATCAAGGCACAGGTCTGCAATCTCCTGATGGACCTGCAAAAGAGCCTCGACCTGGCCTACCTGTTCATCTCGCACGACATGGCCGTCGTCGAGCGCCTCAGCCACCGGGTCGCAGTCATGTATCTTGGCGAGATAGTGGAAATCGGGCCGCGTCCCGCGGTCTTCGGCAATCCGCAGCACAGCTATACGAAGAAACTGATAGATGCAGTGCCGGTCCCCGATCCCGCCCGCCGCGGTATCCGGCGAAACCTCGCGGCTGACGAGCTGAAAAGCCCGGTGCGTCCCCTCGACTACGTCCCGCCAACACGCGAGTATCGCGAAGTCAGCCCTGGCCACCTCGTCAGGATCGACCAAGGCGCCTAGGACCGAGGTTTGTGCCCCTATCCAACCGGCTGACCCCATGCTGACGTTTCGCAACCACACCTATCCGATATTGTTCGGAGAGCGGCAGTAGGAAGCGCCAGTTGCCGGCTGCCGCCCTGTTATCCCAGGGGCGCGCCACGAACATTGAAAACAAACCGCGTTTTTCGGGCGCAGATGGGCCGCGTTCGCATCCGTTCCCATCTGCGCCCATTGTTATTTTCAGGCGCAAGGGCAGGGCGACGTGTCTGCTTTGCGCGCCACCACCGGTCATTCGACAATGTAACTAAAGGCGGGGCATGATACCCCGCCATAGTCGCTTGGGCGATCAGCTCTTCACTGCTTCGATCTTTGGCGGTTGCCAAGAACCGTCCAAGATGCCTTCCTTGCCCCAATAGGCGCGAATGTAGAGTGAGAAAGTTCCGTCGGGTGCGGGGAGCCAGTTGGTTTCCTTGTCTTTGCCCGTAGACTTCGCGCCAACGTAGAGCGTGAGCGAACCGTCGCTGTTGCGTTTGAGGTTCTTGTTCTTCGTGCCGAGCGAATAGCGCTTGAGGTCATTTGCGTGGAATAGGTGCTTGTCGTTGTACAGCGTCAGCGACCAGAAGCCATTGACCGGAGGCTCCTGTCCGTTCGCGAAGGTGACAGCATAGCTACCGCTACCGACAAGCTGTTTACCGGCAGAATCGAAATCCGTGTAGAAATACTGTGTCTCATTCGGTCGGTTGTCGAACATGTTCGATTTCGAGGTTCCGGTTCGGTTGAAGTAGTCGAGACCGAATTGGGCGTTGTTGGTCGAGCGGTTCCAGCCATTGCCAGCCGGTCGGCCGTTGTGCTTCCATTCAAAGAACGGGCCAATGACATTCTTCTCGGTTTCAATGGCTGTCTCGACGAGCAGCTTCTTCAGGTCCGGGTCCGTCGCTGCTTCATCGAGCAATAGACGGAACTGGCCGTATATCGCTTCTTCGCCCGGAAGCGGGTCAACCTTGGCGATCACGTCACCGAACTGGTCAAAGAATTTTTCTGGTACTACCCACTTCGTTTCACCACCGCCGCCGTCGGGGTCGGTTGACTGCGGCACCGGGATTTCCTTTGCCGCAGCCCATTTGATCTTTTTCATCTCCCCGGTGAAATCCTTCAGCGGATAGAAAACAACCTGATCGATGGCGGATTGTGTCGCCTTCTTGTCTTCAGGCGTGTCGTCCTGAAAGATGCGCGGTATTGCGTTGGCAAGCGCAGTCGGGCAACGGATGATGTCGGTAATCCCATTCGGTTTCAGACCGTTCCACCTCGGGCCGACAAGCAGGTAGAACCCCGGCTTCGTTCCATAAGGTTTGCCGATATGACCGAACTGATCTGTGCGGTGATCGTATAGGGCATAGACCCAGAAGCGGTCGCCGAAATCCGGCACCTGCGCGACAACCGGTTCCTCGTCGAGCGAGAAGAATCCCAGCCCATAGACCTGATTGGGGCATGTCACAAAGGTTTCGGAGGGCTCGATATAGTCATGCAACATGCCGACCTGACCCCGCGGAGCCGCTGGCAGGATGCCGCCAAGCAGGCCCGGATAGGGAGCCTGCGTAATCTTGGCGTTGCGGTTGAGCATGTTCACCATCGGCCAGCCCCAGACATAGGCCATCTGGGCAATCGTCTTGGCGTAACCCGGCTGCATCGTGATTCCGGTCGGGCATGGTGATTTCAGTAACGCCGCTATTGGCCTGTGCCTGAACCGCCCCACCTGCCGCCAGGAGCGGCGCGGCAGAAAGCACCAGAGGTGCCGCACTTCTTGCGCCAAAGGCGGCGAGTGTTGCCACGCCAAAACTCGTCTTCATGGCGCCTCGACGGCTCTCGTCCATTGTCTTGCTCATGGTTTACAATTTCCTGAGGTTGAGATTGGCGGAAACTCGATTGGTTCACTTCAATTTCACAACATCGTCAGGCTTCCATGTCTGATCGAAGAATGCCGTGCCAGTGCCATAGAGGCGAACGGCTGCGATGAAGTCGCGGCCTTCGACTGTCTGAATCCAGTTGCTTTCGGGTGCTTCAGCCGGTTTGGTCGCGCCGAAATAGAGATCGACTGACCCGTCGTCGTTGGTCTTGACCTTGTAGAAGGCGTTGATCGACGGCAGGAGCTGTTTTGTCTCCGGCATTGATCCGTCGGTGACGTTGTAGGCCGTCACCGCCCAGAAGAGCACCGCTGGCGGGTTCGGCGGCAGATGCAGCTTGTAGGCATTTGATCCATTCAGGAAATTGCCATCGGCATCGCGGGCCGTGAATGGATACTTCGAACCGGCGTCCAGGGTTCTCATGACCATGGCGGGGGCGGAGGAATAGGCGAACTGGAAGTAAGAGGCGCGCTGAAGGACATCCAGATAGCTATCCTGCATCCACTCAGCGGTGCCTCCTGCCCAGATGTTCTCGTACTGCCGATCGGTATAGTAGAGATTGCGCTTATCCGGACGACCGAGCTGGCGGCTTGCAAGGATCATTTTGGGGGCTGTCTCGACGGCTTTCTGAAGGGCTGCTGTCTGCTTGTCGGTCGGTTCGAATGGTTGGCCTTTGATGATGCCGATCGACGCGAGCACGCCACGGGTTACAGGATCGATCGAGGGAACGGGCTCGTAGTCAACGAACTCCTTCAGCTTCGTCCAGTAGGTATTGCCGGTCGGGTACATCATGTTGACGCGCTTGCCGCTGGCGTCGGGGAATTGCATCGGCTTGACGTTCTTCTCGGGAGCCCAGAGAGGGTAGACGCGCGTCCGCTCGGCATTCGCGGCGGCTGGAGCCGGGTCGGGACCGTTCTCGCCCTTGGCCATGATGGTGCGGAAGAACAGAAATACGTTGTAGGTGGGCGACTTGAACGCGAAATAGCCCTTTGGAACTTCTCCGTCGTAGTCCGGCGGCAGGAGAAGATAGAGGCCGCCGCGCGCCCGATCGGGGCCGATCGCGCCGACGTCGGTGAGTGTGTGCTGGTAGAAGTCGGTGAACATGCCGATGACGTTCGGCGGTGCGGCCACGATCAGCGGGCCATCCTTTTTCAAGTCGAGATAGCTCATGGAGTATATGACGTCAGCATTCGGCGTTGGAACCCATGTGCGGCTGTCCATGCGCTCCTTCCAGATCGGTAGAACGTTATATCCACCACCAAAAGCGGCCTCGGAGCCGTCACGCATGCCAATGGTGTTTAGGATCGGCAGCGAGAGGACATAGGCTTGGACGGCATTCTGGTAGAAGAAATCATCAACCAGCGACTCCGCTTCCTGTTGCGGCAACCAGTTTCCCTTGTTGATCTGTTCCATCAACGGTGGGATTTTCGGGGTGGCGTCCTGCGCGGTGGCAGGCAAGCCGGATGCCGCCACAAGCCCCAAGACCGAAACGGCGGTCGTCACACGTAAATGCGATATCAACATCGTTTTCTCCTGTCTCACCGACGGAATCCAGCGGAGGGAATCTGTGGCAGCAGGAGATAGGGACGAGCATGCAATTGGAAGTACGTTACGGTAAACACACACGTAAACGCCTATGCCGAAGTCTGCTTTGGCCTGAAGAAAGCGGAAGAACGACTTCGTTCCGGAGAGCGCCAAGAGCAGTTACCGGAACAGATTACAACGAAAAGCGGCAGCATCTAGCGTGACTTACTTGATGGTCACAAGGGAAGCCCGATGAAGCGTCGGTTCACCACCCTCAAAAGCGCCTTGTTCATGCTTGCGACGATGGTATTTCTGGGCGTGTTCGTCAAGGCGGGTTTCAACTACAGCGGAGTTTGCACCGAGGGTATCCCCGCTTGGCGATGACACCGTGTTGAAACGGATGAGCTCCAAGTCGTTCTTCGCGAAAGGGGCGGCATTACCTATGGCATCCGCACACCCCCAACTGCGTCAGTGCATGGAGACCGCCGGAATAGAATGCAATCGGCGTTGCTCAACGGTGTGCCAACGATAGGGCCTATACCGGAAGGACGGTCCTCCAGCGCTTTGATGGTGAGGTCTACAGCGAGAAGGCCTTGACCGGGCAAATGGCGGGATGGACGAAGCAGGCCGGGCTTTCGGCTGGCCATACCTCGAGAAACTTGCGTCGGAATTCGCGCAATCGTTGGTCCGCTCGAAATTGGACATTCTCAGCATCCGCGATCTGATGGGCCATTCGGATATCGCGACGACGCAGATCTACCTGCAAGGAATCTGGCAGGAGGACAATGCGCTGGGGGCCCGCAGGTTTATCAACGAGCGGGAGGCCAAGCGGGACGCATCAAAGCGCCAGGCTAATCTGAGGGTAGCAGGATGAACCGGCTTTTCAATCGGGACGAGCCATTTCGGGCGAACCCATAATCACTTTGGGCGCATGCCTAAAAACTCAATGATATCAAGGGGAATGGCACGCTCTAGGGGCGGCGGACTGCCCGAGCCGCGTTCGAAAAAACTAGCCCACATTGCATGGAGTGACGCTGCGACGGGAATTCCGGACAGAAACGCCTCGATACTTCTGGCGAGATCGACCTGATCGTAAGCCCCTTACAACCCTCTCGTCTATCTGGACGCCATCGAAGAACTTCAGCGTCCCGACGCGAGTTCGACTGTGTCAGGCGTCATGATCGGGCGAAAAAATTGCCTTGAGGCAGGCCTCACGAACGAAGACCATTTGCGGGGCGACCTCGTCGGTCGGAGCGAGCCTACTTGCCAGACAGCATCGTTTGCAGGACCCCATCGCGTCGAACTAGACCATGGAAGAGCGCTGCCGCCAGATGCACCATCACGAGGGCAAAGAACGCGAAGGCGAGATAGAAATGCGCGCTCCACAGCATTGTATGGAGGCTCGCGCTCTGCGGTAGGATCGGCGGAAGGCGGAACCCACCAAAAAGCACGATGGGATAGGCGGCTGCGGACATCATGGCCCAGCCGATCAGGGGCATGCCGATCATCAGCGCGTACAAGCCAACATGGGAGAGATGCGCAGCGAGTCTCATCGGCTCGGGAAGGTCTGCGGGCAGTGCTGGTGCGCCTGATACGAAGCGCACCAAAAGACGAACCAAGGCAAGAACGAGAATGGCGATTCCAAGCGTCTTGTGGGCTATCAGCAGCGGTACGTACTGCCGTCCGATGGTCGAGACCATTGCGACGCCGATGAATAGCATGGCCAGAATTCCGATCGCCATCAGCCAATGCAACAGACGCTGAACGGCGGAGAAGTGTGTTTTTACGTCCGTCATGGCTTTGCGCTCACTGCTTTTCGAGGATAGTGGCTCGCCTCACTGGTACGCAGATCATAGGATCTGGCATAAGCTGCCGATCGGGCTGCCGGGAACGGATCATCGCCAACCTTGATACCGTCAGGCAAAATGGTCGGGTCAAAATTGATATCCCGGCAGGGACCATCGACTTCAGGCTCGATTTTCTGCACCACGAGCGTTCCAGCTTCGACAGTACGCCGCTCGGGCGGCCAGGCCCTCGTCGGATCCGATGTTGGATCTGAGGGGTCGGCAACGGTCAGCACGAGTGTCCAACGCTGCGGCGATTTGGCAACGCGCTCAGTAATGTCTTCTTCGAGATGATTGGGGCCGAGTTTCGCGAATTCCGCGCCGGAGATTGGCACGGCCTGCGTTTCTGGGCGCAATGACCAACGCACTGCGTTCTTTGTACCCGCGGCATCCGTGAAAATGAATGCATTGAGACTGTTAAAAGTCACCTCCGCGTAGCTGGCCGTCCAGGGAGCCGTGGTTGCCCACTCGCCAAACGCAGCAAATTCTGGATGTGTTGCCACGAAGCCTTTCATCGCTTCTGGATCCTTACTCTTCGAGGCCTCGAGCAGGTCGTAGAACCCGTGAGGCGTCGAGACCGCGAAGACGGGTGGGTCGATTAGTGCCATGCGCCAGACGCTGTTGTCAGGCGCTGAGATTTGCACGCCGACGCCCCGCACCCGCACCGTCGGATCAGCGGCGTTCGGATCAGGCGTTGCCAAGTTGAAGCGCCCGAGAACGGGGTAGTGCCCTGCGGTGAATACCGTTGCCTTCGAAAGCGCCACAGCGGTCCCATTCGCTTCAAAGGTGCCAGTGAAGCAGACGCCCTTTGCGTGATTTCGCCGATGTCCCAGCGCGGGTCCGCCCGGAGGCGCCAGGGCGCTGACAAGTTCTGTTGAAGAAAGGCGACCGGGCGAAAGCCATCCGGCAGTGTAGGCAAAGGCGCCGACGCTGAAACCAACCACCGCGGCAATCAGCATCAAAGATCCGAGAGCGGAACGCTGCGAGCCCGGCATACAAGCCTCTCCGTGTTTAGCAGTTTCTCTTGCGATGCTAGGAAATCAAAACTAGTGCGTTGAAAGACGATGACGCGGGTTTCAGCGCTTCTCCTGTTCTTTGGCCACGGAGGATGGCATTGTTGTTGAGCGTGGTCAAATCGGACTTCATAACGGAAAGTGCATCCTCAATGGCCGGGATGGGCCACCTGGAAGAGGTGGCGAATCGTGCTGTGATCGATGTTGGATGCTGATCAGCTGAACGCCTAGTCATTCGACAGGTGAACTCGCTCTCCACTCGCAGTTATTGGTGAGCCCCGGTCGGTAATCATGTCGGCGTTCCGCTGGGGCGGCTCGCGAGAACGATATTCGTCGCTTTCATGGCTCCTTCCTTTGTCGAGGATCAAGCGAGCAAATCCCGATTCGGCGCCATCATCAGGCAACAGTGATGGGGCCTTGATGTTCACGCGCGTTGCAAGCATGGACCGAAGCATCGAAGCATCGAAGCATCGAAGCATCGAAGCTTCAGGCGGGGCACGGCTCGCCAGTCACTAATCGGGCAAGAAGATCTCCAGCCTCGGAGCCAGGGACACCGAGGTCACGGACTGAGTCCATGTGGTTCCGAGCTGCCAGGATCTTCAGGACCGCCGGGAGCCCTTGCCCTCGCAAGGTAGACAGAAACGCATTAGATTGCGCGTGAAAAGGATCTGTCTCTTTTGCTCCGACCGCTAGGATAACGCGGCAGTGCGGGTCGTGGTTGTGAGAGAGAGGTGTGAAGCGCGCCACCTCTTCATCCGATAGCGCAATCTCGTTTTGAAGAAACGACCGCTGCAATGGAGCGAGGTCGTAAAGGCCACCGAGCAAGAACGCACCTTCGATGCCGGAGGGGATGGTAGTCCCATGAAATAGGAAGCTTGCCAGGTGTGCGCCTGCCGAATGCCCGCTCACCGTTAGTGTCGAGGGGTCGCCTCCATACTCTGCGATGTGGTCAATCACCCATCGTTTGGCGCGTACGACTTGGTCGACAAGGACCTCCATCCTGTGGGCAGGCATTAATGCATAGTCGACGATGACCGCGATCGCGCCTGTCTGGGTGACGGTGTTTGCGACACAGGAATAGTCGCGCTTGGAAAACATCCGCCAATAGCCCCCATGGATGAACATGTGGACCGGAAGGTTCTTTCGTGTCCCTTCCGGATAGAAGATATCCAAGCTTTCGGAGGGACCGTCGCCATAGACGACGTTCCCAGTCATTGATAGAGTTTCGCGAGTTCTTTCACTCGCTTTCACGATCTCGCTGACAATGCTGTCGAAGTGCGCAACATGATCACGTATGCGAAATGGGTCCGTTTCCACGATTGCTCCCCAGCTCAGAAACTTGTTGCGATATATTTCGCTTCCATGAATTCGGCAATGCCATGATGCTGACCACCCTCGCGGCCAAGGCCGCTTTGCTTCACACCGCCAAACGGGGCTGCAGGATCGGATACAAGACCACGGTTTAAAGCAATCATCCCAGCCTCGATGCCGTTGGAGACCCGCAGCCCGCGTGCAAGGTCGCGCGTATAGACGTAGGCAGCCAGGCCGTATTCCGTGTCATTGGCTCTCCGGACGGCTTCTTCCTCGGTTTCGAAGCGATAGAGCGGCGCGACCGGACCGAAGATTTCCTCTGAGGCCATCTCTGACTCAAATGGTACATCCGCCAGAACAGTCGGAGGATAAAAATAGCCCTCACCTGCCGGGGCGTCGCCGCCACAGAGTACACGGGCTCCTCGGACCTTTGCATCGTCCACGAGGCGTGCGATCTTGTCGACCGCCTTGCGGGTGATCATTGGACCGCATTCGGTGTCCCCGGAAACTCCCGACCCCATAATTAGCGCGCCCATGCGCCTTGTGAGGCCTTCGGCAAATGCATCGTATATCCCCGACTGGACGTAGAAGCGGTTGGCCGCGGTGCAGGCTTCGCCGGCGTTTCGCATCTTGGCGATCATCGCACCGTCAAGGGCCGCTTCCAAATCTGCGTCGTCGAACACCACGAAGGGTGCGTTGCCGCCCAACTCCATGGAGCAGGAGATGACGTTCTTCGCAGCCTCGGCCAAGAGGCCGCGACCGACACCAGTCGATCCTGTAAAAGAGAGCTTTCTGACACGTGGATCCGCGAGAACCTCTGCCGTTAATGGTCCGGGGCTGGTCGTCGTCAGTACGTTTACGACACCGTTCGGCACCCCGGCCTCCTCGTAGATTGCAGCCAATGCGTAAGCAGTGAGCGGTGTTTCGCTGGCGGGCTTCAGTATCACGGTGCAACCAGCAGCAAGCGCAGGCGCGATCTTCCGGCTAGCCATCGCCGCCGGAAAATTCCACGGCGTGATCAGCAGGCAGATGCCTATCGGCTGGTAGTCGACGATGATGCGATTGGTGCCTGATGGCGCTATGCCGAACTCGCCCGTAATGCGGACAGCTTCTTCCGCATTCCAGCGGAAGAACTCGGCTGCGTAGGCGACCTCACCACGCGCGTCGCGCAACGCCTTGCCATTTTCCAGCGAGATCAGTGTCGCCAGCATCTCGGAGCGCTCGATCATAAGCTCGAAGCACCGGCGCAGTATCTCGGAGCGCTTGCGTGGCGGCGTAGCCCGCCATCCCGGCGCTGCAGCGGATGCAGCTTCGACACCGGCGCGGGCATCCTCGATCGTGGCATCCGGCACGGTGGCGAGAACCTCGCCCGTCGAAGGGTTCACCACGTCGATTGTCCGACTGGACCGAGATGGCTGCCAGGCTCCATCGATGTAGAGGCCGCGTGCGGTCGCCGTGAGATCCGGCAGTTGGTGGTCGGCTTGAGGTATGTGTTGGGCAATGGTCATGATGCTTCCCCGATTCTCTTAGATGGCGGATGCGGCGAGATCGCCTTCGTAGGCCGCTCTGACGAGACGCTTCATGGCGTCGAGATCAAAAGACCGCGGATTGTTTTTGATGAGCCTGTCGATGCCGAAGGCCTGTTCAGCGGTCCAGTCCAGCTTGTCGGCAGCGAGGCCCAGATCCGCGAGCGTCCGTGTAATGCCTATTGTTGCAAACAGCCTGCGGATCTCTTCGATGGCGGCGACTGCAAGTTCTTCCTCGCTACCGTTCGGGTTGTCGAGGCCGAGCGCGGTGCCGATTTCGGCCATCTCGGCAGCGGACACGGATCTGTTGTAATTCATCACATAGGGCATCATGGTAGCGACACCGAGACCGTGTGCTGTGTGGGTCAGCGCTCCGGCCGGATATTGGATTGCGTGAGCCGCAGCGGTCCCTGCAGTCCCGAAGGCACATCCGGCCGCCAACGCACCCATCATGACATCTGCCCGTGCGTCTTCATCGGAGCCATTCTTGCAGGCCCTCTCCAGGCTGCGGCCGAGAAGCTTGATCGCCAGCAACGCGAAATGATCGGTAAGAGCGCTCTTTCCGATGAATACATGGTTCTGAGCAAGCAGCGGATCGGTACCGCGTCGCGCCGCGGTGAAGGCCTCGATTGCGTGGGTGAGGGCGTCGGCGCCCGCAATCGCCGTCAGTCCGGGCGGGCAGGTCATCGTAAGTTCGGGATCGCAGATGGCGGTCGTGGCGATCAGATAGGGACTGGATATCCCGACCTTGAGCGTGCGTTCGGAATCGGAAATGACAGCGACGGGCGTGACTTCGGACCCCGTCCCCGCCGTCGTCGGCACAGCGATGATAGGAAGCGTCGGGCCGGGAACCTTGTACTCGCCGTAGTAGTCCTTCAACTGCCCGCCATGGCTAAGGAGCAAGGCGGCACACTTTGCCATGTCCAGGCAGCTTCCTCCACCAATGCCAATCACCATGTCCGGGTGAAAGATTCGTGCTTCCTCCACACAGACGGAAACTGTCTCGATGGGAACGTCCGGCTGGACACCATCGTGGATCAGTACTTCGATCGAGGCGGCCTCGAGCGCCTTCACGATATCCGCGAAGACGGGCGTAGCAGCGAACCGCTCGTCAGTGCATAGCAACGCACGCTTGCCCAGCCTCGCGGCAATGTGCGGGAGGGCATGACGTTGTCCCTTGCCGAAGAGAATTTCCTGGGGAAGCCGAATGGCGGCGAAAAGGGTCATTGTGCATGTCCTTTGACAAGTGCTTCGTTTGAGCGGGAAAGGGCGTTAAGTTCGTCCCAAAGCCTTCCAGGAATCTCGATTCCGTCGCAGAGCGCCTGCTGGCGGCGCGACCAGGTGCCGTCGCCAGGGACCGTTACTGGTCGTGTGGGCTCGGCTGGACGCGATTTCCGGATGCGATCGAGGTAGGTACTGAAGCAAGCAAGGAGGTCGGGCTGCTTGCCGGCGTCGATAGCAATCAACACGTCCCCCTTGTTGCAGATGGCATCGGCATCCAGCGTTCCACGGACGTCAGGCGCAGTCGATGAGTCAGCAATCGAGGCCACCAGCAATTCAAGTGCCATACCAAGAGCGTATCCCTTGGCGTCGCCGAACGGAGCGATCGACCCGTTCATTGCAGCGGCGGCGTCGGTCGTCATTCCTCCGTCGCTGTCGCGTGCCCAACCCTCCGGGATCGCGCATCCGTTTGCCGCATGGTGATGGATCTTCCCCATTGAAACCACAGAGGTCGCGAGATCGACGACCAGCGGTCGGTCCGCAGTCGGCACGGCAATCGCAAGGGGATTGGTACCGAGGAGGGGCGTTGTTCCGCCATATGGGTGGGTGGACGAGTGCCTCACTCGAAGATAGCGCGATCCCGATGATGCCGTCTTTCGCGAGGTGCTCTACGTAATAGGCCAGCATTCCCAGGTGGTTTGAGTTCCTGATGCCAGCAACGGCCACGCCTGTCGAAGAAGCTCGTTCAGAGAGCATGGTGCATGCCTGGAGCGCGACCACTGGCCCCAGTCCGCGCAGACCGTCGATCTTCAGGAATGACGGCGTTCGCCAGTGTGATTTCCCTTGGGTGCTTGGATCGATGAGACCATTGCCAATTCTCTGAAGAATCCTCGGCAGCCTTTGAAGGCCGTGCGATGGATGACCTCTCAACTCTGCTTCGACGAGAACGTCGGTTTGCTGCAAAGCGTATGAACGAGGGGTCCCTTTTTCCTCGAGAAGGTTCCTCACCAGGTCCGCCGCTATCTCCCTCTTTACTCTCACGACAGCTCCAAATAAAATCCTATAGGATATAGTATTGAATATCGGCGAGCATCGTGTTAGCGATTGGTTCTGTCAAGAGGCAATAGATGATGCAGAATAGAACACCCACGATCGTTAACGATGCGCCGGACACGGGCGCGTTCATCCCGAGGGCCAATAGTCTTGCGGGAAGCGTCTATGAGGCAATCTTCGCCCAATTGATGGCTTTGAAGATTCCCCCAGGCGCAAGGATCAATGTCGATAATCTGGTGCGCGAACTGAATGTCTCGCAGACGCCCATCCGCGAAGCGCTTGGGCGGCTGGAAGGGGAGGGACTGGTAGTCAAGACCCACCTAATCGGTTACAGCGCGGCTCCCCAGATCGCCCGACGCCGCTTCGACGAGCTTTATCAGCTGCGTCTTCTGCTTGAGCCGGACAGCGCAGCCAGAGCGGCCCTCGCGATGGACGATGAAAAGCTTGCAACGCTTCGCGAAGCAGCCGGAGTGATGGGGCGACGTGATGGCACCGATGAGCGCCTTCGCTATTCGACCTTCGCGCGCCAGGACGCAATGTTCCACGACCGTATCCTCGAATATGCGGGCAACGAGCTCATCCGCGAGACGCTCAATCACCAGCACACGCATTTCCATATCTTCCGTCTGATGTTCCACTCACGGGTGACCGAGGAGGCTCTCGACGAACACGAAGCGTTACTGACGGCATTCGCTGCAGGCGACGCTTCTGCCGCCGAGAAGGCGATGCGCGTCCACCTTGAGCATTCGCGGGACAGGCTGCTCCCAGCTTTCGATTGAGGAATCTGCGATGTCGAGCGTTGTCAGCATTCAGAGAGATGGAAGAGCGCCCGTGGTTCAGGCCGATGACCTCGCACGTCAGCCGGTGTTGCGTGCCGAAAACCTTTCCAAGGAATATGGCCCGGTCACGGTTCTTTCGGATGTGACACTGGACATCCTCCCCGGCGAGATTCACGCGATCATCGGCGAGAACGGTGCCGGCAAATCGACTTTCATGCGGCTTCTGTCCGGCTACGCCGAACCTACGGCAGGTTCGCTGAGCATGGACAAGGGCGTGGTCCGATTTGTCGGGCCTGAGCAGGCCCAGCAGGCTGGTATTGTTCTGGTCCACCAGGAAATTCTGCTTGCCGATGCCCTGACTGTCGCGGAAAACCTGTTCCTCGGCCGCGAATTGATGCGCAACGGAGTCGTTGACGACCGGACGATGCGCCGTCTCGCCGCTGAGAAGCTGGCCGAACTCGGAAGCATGGTTTCCCCCAATGCTCTGGTGCGAAACATCTCGCTTGCCGACCGCCAGCTTGTCCAGATCGCTCGGGCGCTGCTGGATGATCATAGGCTGGTGATCTTCGACGAACCGACAGCCGTCCTTACGGGGGACGAGGTCGAGCGATTGCTGTCGATCATCTTGCAACTCAAGGCGCAGGAGATTGCTGTCCTCTATATCAGCCACCGTCTCGACGAGGTGCAGCGAATTGCAGACAAGGTCACGGTGCTGCGCGACGGCAAGCTGGTCGGCACGCACCCGGGCCACAGTCTCAGTCAGTTGGACATGGCGCGTTTGATGGTCGGACGCGACCTCGCGGCGCTCTATCCGGAAAAGTCACCCGCGGCCACTGGTGAAAAGATGCTTTCAGTCCGGAACCTGTCAGTTCCGGGTTTTGCAAAGGATATCACCTTCGACGTTCGCAAGTCCGAGATCCTCGGCTTCGCCGGAATGATCGGGGCGGGCCGGACGGAGCTATTCGAAGGGATCATGGGGTTGAGACCGGCAACTGGCGAGGTCGAGCTCGAAGGCAAGTCCATCAACATTCATTCGGCGCGGGCGGCGATCGACGCCGGGATCGGTTACTTGACCGAAGACCGGAAGGGAAAAGGCCTTCTCCTCCAGGAGCGGCTTGCACCCAACCTCACCCTGTCCGCGCTTCAACGGTTTCATCCCGGTTTGTTAATGCGGCGACGTCGCGAACAGACCGCTCTGACACAGGCTGTCGATCAATACGACATCCGATTGAAGAGTCTTGGGATGAAAGCAGGACAGCTATCCGGTGGCAATCAACAAAAGCTCCTGCTTGCGAAGGTATTGTTGACCGCACCTTCGGTCGTCGTCATCGACGAGCCGACGCGTGGCATCGATATCGCCAACAAGGCGCAGATTTACGCATTCGTCCAGCGGCTCGTGGCGGAGGGGAAGGCGTGCGTCGTGATCTCCTCCGAAATGCAGGAACTGATCGGGATCTGCGATCGAATTCTTGTGATGCGGGAAGGGCGCATCGCGGGGGAGGTCTCAGGAGACGAAATGACGGAGCACAACGTCGCGCTTCTGGCGACAAGCGACGCTGCTCCGGGAAAAGGCGAGGGAGGAAACAGATGACTGTTATTACGGGTTCGACCCCGGTCAAACCGGAGCGGGAATGGAATATCGGATGGGCGGATGTGGGACCATTTATGGCTCTGATCGCATTGCTGGCAATCGGTTTTGCGGTCAATCCGGATTTCCTCTCCGCGACCAATCTCGGCAACGTCATCACCCGCAGCGCCTTCATTGCGATCATCGCGGTCGGGGCAACCTTCGTCATCTCGTCGGGCGGCCTTGATCTCTCCGTGGGCTCCATGGCCGCATTCATCACCGGGATCACGATCATGTTCATGAACCGGATGGCACCCGACTGGGGTGTTTCGGCAATCCCGGCCGGGATGGTGGTGGCGATTGCCGTGGGTCTCCTCTGCGGATTGATGAACGGCATTATTGTGACTGTCGGCAAGATCGAGCCGTTCATCGCGACCCTCGGAACAATGGGCATCTTCAGGGCACTGATCACGTACATGTCCGACGGCGGCACGATCCCGATTGATCGCACCCTCCGCGACGCGTACCGCCCCGTGTACTTCGGCACCGTCGCGGGCATCCCGTTGCCGATAATGATCTCGATTGCCGTCGCTGTCGTCGCCTCGTTCATTCTCTACAAGATGAAGTACGGGCGCAAATGCGCCGCGGTCGGGGCCAACGAGGACGTTGCCCGCTATTCCGGCATATCGATAATCAAGACCCGCACGATCGCCTACGCCATCCAGGGTGCCTGCGTTGCGATCGCCGCGATCTGCTACGTGCCGCGTCTTGGCGCGGCCACCCCGACGACTGGCGTTCTCTGGGAGCTCCAAGTCATCACGGCAGTTGTCATCGGCGGAACTGCACTCCGCGGCGGCAAGGGTCACGTCTGGGGCACGGTTGCCGGAGCGGTCATCCTGGAACTCATCGCCAACCTGATGGTGCTATCCGACTTCGTTTCCGAATACCTGGTGGCGGGCGTCCAGGGCGTGATCATCATCATCGCGATGCTCATTCAGAGGTTCTCGAAATAATCCGCGTCCGGACCGCGCGGCGAATGAATTTTGTCGGTCCTATTCTGGGAGGAATGAATGTTGAAGAGGAAATGGGTTGTGGCACTCGCCGCAAGCACGGTGCTGCTCGCGGGTCACGCATTCGGCGCAGACAAGAAAGTGGTGGCCGTGTCGATCCCGGCTGCCGACCACGGTTGGACGGCAGGCATCGTCTATCACGCGCAGGCCGCAGCAAAGGAAATCAATGCCGCGTTTCCGGACGTGGAGGTGGTGGTAAAGACCTCGCCTTCGGCAACGGCGCAGGTGAGCGCGCTTGAGGATCTGTCGGCCGGACGCAAACTCGATGCTCTGGTGATCTTGCCTTACACGTCCGAGGAACTGACGACCCCCGTCAAGGCTGTAAAGGATGCGGGAACCTTCATCACGGTCGTCGACCGCGGCCTGAACGATCCAACGATCCAGGACCTATACCTGGCTGGCGATAACATCGCCGTCGGACGCAACACTGCAAAATTCATGATCGACAAACTGGGCGGCAAGGGGAACCTCGTCGTGTTGCGGGGAATTCCGACAGTGATCGATGACGAGCGCATTCAAGGATTCCAGGACGCCATCAAGGGCACTGACCTCAAGGTACTCGACATCCAGTATGCGAACTGGAACAGTGATGAAGCCTTCAAGCTGATGCAGGACTATCTGGCCAAATACCCTCAGATCGACGCCGTATGGGCAAACGACGACGACATGCTGCTTGGGGTGCTCGAAGCGGTCAAGGAATCCGGGCGCAAGGATATCAAGCTGGCACTCGGCGGCAATGGCATGAAGGACATCGTCAAGAAGGTCATCGACGGAGACGCCATGACCCCGGTCGAAACGCCATACCCGCCAGCGATGATCAAGACCGCGATCTACATGACGGTCGCCAACTTGGTCGGACAGGCTCCCACCAGAGGAAACGTCAAGCTCGACGCGCCTCTCATCACGCAGGCGAATGCGAAGGAGTATTACTTCCCGGACTCGCCGTTCTAATCATAGAAACAGGGGTGGCAAGGAGCCACCCCGCCGCATGAACAAAGAGGAGTAAATCATGCCAGGCAAGAAGATACTGATGCTGACCGGTGAATTCACCGAAGAGTACGAGATCTACGTTTTCCAGCAGGCGATGGAAGCAGTTGGCCATACGGTCCATGTCATCTGCCCTGATAAGAAAGCCGGAGATCTCATCAAGACCTCGCTTCATGACTTCGAAGGCGATCAAACCTATACCGAGAAGCTCGGACACTTCTTCACCATCAACAAGACATTCTCAGAAGCCGAAGTGCAGCTAGACCAATATCACGCTGTTTATGCTGCCGGTGGCCGCGGTCCGGAATACATCCGCACCGACAAACGTGTGCAGGCCATCGTCCGTCATTTCCACGAGAAGCAGAAGCCGATCTTCACGATCTGCCATGGCGTGCAGATACTTATTGCGGTCGACGGCGTCGTGCGCGGGAAGAAAGTCGGTGCGCTCGGCGCTTGCGAGCCGGAAGTCACACTCGCAGGCGGTACCTACATCGACCTTTCGCCGACCGAGGCCTACGTTGACGGCACGATGGTATCCGCAAAGGGATGGACGGCGCTCGCCGCATTTATCCGGGAATGCCTGAAAGTGCTCGGGACAGAGATTCACCACCGGGATGATGTTGCACAGGCAGCCTAAGCTCCAGCGACCTCTCTATCAGGGTCGCCGTCGCACGGCGGCCCCAAACCGGAAGTTTTACTGCTTCCGATGCACCCTGCGTTTGCGGCCAAGATTGAAGGGGTGAGGCACACTCCGGTCTGCATGGGATCTGGCGAGCTGAGGTTCACGGCCGCTTCTCCGTTCATCGCGCAAGCCGCTGCCAATTGACAACTCGACATTATTTCTCGAATTTTCGCGTCAACGCGCCACTGGTAAACGCGTCCAAAGGCGGCTTTAGCTCCATGTGGGACCCGGCCCCGCGGTGAAAAGGGTCGTGGGCTCATCCAGCCGTCAAACGCATCCATTGAGGCCGATCAATTCGGGACCTCCTTCGGGTGGCTCGCTAATAGGCGGCCAGGCGACTATGCGCAATGAAGGAGAAAAGATCGTCCGATCGGTGATCCCGCGGGAAATGGGATTTCGTCTGGCGCCCGGGCAAGATAGCGCCTAAAAGTAGAACTATCCATCTCACACTCTAGGAAGCCGAGCATGAGCGACGAAGACTTCAAGAGGAATGAATTGGTCGTCCGTAGCGGCCAAAGGATCGCTGTCGGGGACAAATGGCTAGATATTCGCGACAACGGAGGCCCCGTGAGTTTTGTCGATATCATCACTGAAGCCCGCCACAACACCGGGGTCGTTTGCCTCGCGTTTGGCTCCGCCATTGTGGACGGAAACAACAGTGGCATCTGCGACATCGCCAGCCGCTTGCGTATGAACATGAGCACCGCACAGCTGTTGCATCGGCTTTTGGGAGATATGATAGCAGATGCCTTGAAGCCCGCCGACCTTTCCAAGGCTAACTGAGCTTTGATCTTGGCCACATTACAGCCGGGCTCTCGGAGTCGCGGTGCATCCCGTCATCTCTCGATCAAGCGGCTCATCCTGTCTTTGTTCGCGTTTGCTGGTCGTTTTGAGAAGTTAAAGGTTCGTAACGAAACTTCGACTACACCGCCATCGGATGTCACGGCAGGTTCAGAAGCGACGGCCTGATTAATCCTCCTTCGAAGGCTACGATGGAGCGACCTATCGCTCTTCTCGTTCGGCGCGCGATCGCGGCCGCCATCGCCAGGAAATATGGGAAGCCTCGGATGCAACATTCACCGGATCTGGGCCGACCGCGACCAACGATGCAGCCATCAACAACGGCGGCACCGCGCAGATCACGAGCAGCGACACAGATTATGCTTGGATAGATACGGCATTTTATATTTATTGATATCAGTTTCATCAATCATGCTTGAGGATATCTATGCCGGCAGTCACCATTCGCAATATTTCTGATGAAACACATCGCGCCCTACGCGTACGCGCGGCTCATCATGGCCGCAGCACCGAGGCCGAAATTCGTGACATTATCGAGGCGGCGGTTCGCCCGCCTGAACGCATTAAGCTGGGTTCGCTATTAACGGGCATTGGGCGCGACGCTGACCTCTCCAATTCGGACGTCGAAGCTCTGCAGCAGAATCGCGATGAGACACCTGCAGAACCGATGACTTTCGAATGATCCTGTTTGACACCAATGTGATATCGGAGCCTTGGAAGCCAGTTCCTGATGGCGACCAGTCCTCGTCGGATTAACCAATTCATTTCGTCTGCTGACATCGATCTCTCGTATCCTGTAGCCGTTTCAACGCCCTTTGGCAGAAAGGAGACGCAAGCCGGAGTTTTCGTGCCTGAAATGGCCGGGCGATCTCATGCCAACAAGCGCCACTATCGCATCCGCGACGGTCTCCGCTGGGATGGCGCCGTAACGAGCTAGCGGACCAAGCAGGACCGGCGTGAGCGTCGCGAAGATATGCTGACCGATCGTCTCCCACACGCGCCGCTCCCCACGACCACCAATGAGAAAGCCCGGACGGATCAGGTCAACTCGCTCAAAGCCGAGATTGTTGACTGACTCTTCGATCCTGCCCTTTGTCTGGAGATAGAAGCCTGGCCCACCGGCGCCAGCCGAAGTCACAAGAATAAATTGGCGTGCCCCAAGCTCGCGAGCACCTTGCGCGACTGCAAGAACGTAATCGTGGTCAATGCGAAACATAGCGGGTTGAGATCCGGCCGTGCGGATGGTCGTTCCCAGACAGGAGATCGCCGTATCGATGCCACCGGGTGCGACGATCCCGATAAGATCCTTTGGCGTCTTGCAAAGTTCCTCATAGTCGATCGCATGACCAGGCGCCGCTGATCCACGCCGGACCAGACTCGTGAGCTGCATGCCTGATCGTTCCGCGAGGCGGGCCTTCACAAGTCCGCCCACCAGACCGGTGCTGCCGGCAAGAAGGATGCGTTGGTTCATGCCTTGTCTCCCTCGGTAGGTCCGGGGGCGTCGGTCCGTTCGTATGCAAAGCTGTCGTTCAATGAAGCCCGCCTGTTACCATGGCATCAGACCTGGCTGTGTTCATCTCGCGCCAGCGGTTGGGCGGCATGCCCTCCCATTCGCGAAAGGCGCGATAAAAGGAGGTTGTATCCTGATAGCCGAGCAGGCAAGCAACCTCGTCGATGTCGGTCGTGGGGTCCGCAAGCAGATGGCGGCCCATATCTCGGCGCGTGTCGGTCAAGAGGTTACGGAAGGTCGAGCCTGTCTCGGTGATGCGTCGTTGGAGACTGCGTTCACTCATGCCTAGTTGCTTCGCCACGTCGGACAGGCCCGGTTGACCGCTCGCCAAGTTGCGCTTCAAAATGATCTTCACCTGTTCAGCGACGGAGCTTTGCGCCTCCAGTTCGCCGAGCGCAGCGCTGAGCGCCGGTGTCAGCATCTCCAGCATATCGGGATTGTGGCTAGGGAACGGCTTGTCGAGATCGGCAGCGTCCAGCACCAGCAGGTTACGCGAAGCACCGGTGCGGACCGGGCAGCCAAAATATTCGGCATACGCCGTGTTCACCGGATCCGGTCTGGCAAGATCCAGCCGTCGCGGCACGATTGCTCCCCTGGTCGCGCGCCGCCCCATTTCCACGAGCGTCGCGAATGTGATGTCGACGGAAATCGCAGGCTCAGTTCCAGTAGCGAAGGGCCACTCAGTGGAGATTATGCAATCACCATTGGCCTCGGCAATATGCAATTGCTCCGGTGTGCAGAGGCGCTTGAAGCGCGCGAGACGCGCCAGTCCGTCGCGATAGTCGCGGGCATAGAAAGCCGCGAGGCTCGACGGTGGATGGACTGCCGTGTCAACCGTCTGCACCATGCGAATGCCAAGCATCGGATCGCCCGACAGGTCCGAGAGTGCCTGCATCAATGCAAAATACTGCGTTGATGTAACGAAGGTCTGACCGCCTAGATGCAGCGTGGCCTGCAACCGGGCCTGCCGCAAAAGCGCGGCGGGACGGACGCCGAGCTCCTCGATCGCCCGCCAGAAAGCCAGCGGAATTTTGCATTTATCGGCTTGCGTCATCGGCAACTCCTTCTATGCCCGTTGGGCTTTCAAGGCTTTGGATATCCCCGTCGCCATCCACATCATACCGTCGAAAGCGCGATCGGACAGAACGCGACGCATGAAGATCATAGGCTTGGCGCCGAAGCCAATTGCATAACGAGTCCTGGGCTTCGATGCGGTCACGGCCTTCGCGATAGTATCGGCAATGACTTGCGGAGGCGACTGGCGCTTCCGGCTATCCTCGCCGACCATAGATTCCGCCATGGCATTGGCCTGTACCGCGTACGGACCTTGACCGGAGGTCTGGCGCAACTTGTCCGCGGCAATGCCTGCCCATTCGGTTTTGATGCCACCCGGCTCGATGACAACCACGTCGATGCCGAAAGGCTGCAATTCCATGCGGAGGCAGTCACTGATCGCCTCGAGCGCAAACTTGGTGCCGTGATACCAGTCTCCGAGCGGCGTATGGATCTTGCCGCCCATCGAGGTGATGTTGACGATGGTGCCCGACCGCTGCGCCCGCATGCTAGGCAGGGCAAGCTGGATCAGTCTGACCGCGCCAAAGACATTGACGTCGAACTGCGCGCGCCTCGTCCATCGGAACATCCTCGACAGCGCCGTAGGAGCCGTAGCCGGCATTGTTGACGAGCACGTCGATGCGGCCCGCTTCTGCGACGATTGCGTCGATTCCCGCCTGCATGGAAGCGTCGTCGGTCACGTCCATCGCGAAAATCTTGATATCGGATTTGGTCAGGTGTCGCATGCGGTCAATACGTCGCGCGGCGGCGTAAACCATATAGCCGAGGCTCTTGAGTTTGAGGGCAGTGGTTTCCCCGATACCTGAGGAAGCACCGGTGACGAGTGCGACTTTTGTGGCCATGTGAACGGTTCCTTTGTTCCAACGATTAGTCCAAGCGGCCCTTTTGAGACAGCGTCTTTTCTGAAACTTGGACTAGCGCTGGTCACCCGCCATTGCATTGGCATTAGGTGTCACAGGACTTGCACATTGCGCCAACGCGGTGGCTCGAAGCACTTGGTTATCAAGAAGTCGTTATTCGCCTTTTGGCGCTGGTTTGGACCTAGAGCCTGCTCATTCTCCCTGCAGCCAGTGGTGGCCGAAGGAAATTTCAAATGGGTATTGCACAATATGATCCCGCCTCACTGGGCGCCCGGCCTGGAACGCCGGCAGGAAGGTCGACATAGAGAGGCCGCTGAAACAGCGGCAAATTTAGGCAATTCGTTTCTCTCGATAGAGCGGGGCGTATGCGAGACCGAGCACTGTTCGATCTCGCGAGCGACAGCAAGCCACGAGGCTGCGATCTCGTAAAGATCAAGATCGGAACGCTCGTCACCGGGGGCCAGGAGATCCGAACACAAGCAACGGTCATCCGGCAAAAAACCGGACGTCCTGTACAGTTCGAGACTACGGCGGAAGTCAGGGCAAGTTTGCTCGCATGGAAGAGGCGGCACCATAGATGACTTCGCATTTCCAGGCCCAGTCGATCACGCTGATCATCTCAGCACCCGCCACTATGCTAGGCTGGTCGATAAGTGGGTCACTGCGATCGGATTGCGTTGGGAAGATTACGGCACGCACTCTCTTCGACGCACGAAGGCTGCGATGATCTACAAGGCTACCGGAAATCTTCGTGCGATCCAGATATTGCTCGGTCATACCAAGATCGAGAACACGGTCAGGTATCTGGGTGTCGACATCGAGGATGCGCTGGAACTGGCGGAACGTACTGAAATTTGAAAGTGCGCGGCCTCGTGCCACGCGGGGCCGCGCATCTTCGCGGCCCCATTTCAGCCGTTCAGATACTATGGTCAGTGTCCCAAGCGCTGCCATCGAGTTGAGCGCAATAAAACTCAAAGACGACAGCAATGCCAGCCATGCTGGCATGTCGATGGTGACAGATCGTCCGGCCAACGTTGGGTCCGGTCGATGTCGTCAAGACCTGATGAACGAGAGCAGGTCGGGGTTGAGGACATCCGCATGTGTGGTCAGCATGCCATGGGGGTAGCCCGGATAGGTCTTCAGCGACCCGTTCTTGAGGAGGTCGACCGCACGCGGCACGGAACTCGCGAAGGGGACGACTTGATCGGCCTCGCCGTGCATGACCAACACCGGCACGGTGATCTTCTTGAGGTCTTCGGTATAATCTTCCAGCCAAGAGTCGACAGTCGCGTGGTGAGCGAGAGCACCACCGGCCATGCCCTGGCGCCACCAGTTCGCAATGATCGCCTCCGAAGGCTCGGCCTCGTCAAGGTTGTAACCGTAGAACGGGTTCTCAGGGACGAACCGGAAGAACTGCGACCGGTTGCCCAGCACGCCCGCGCGGATCGCTTCGAACCACTCCGGCGGCTGACCGGACGGGTTTTCCTCGCTCCGGTACATGTTCGGCGTCAGGGAAGCGACCAGTACCGCTTTCGCGACGCGCTCCGGGTGGCGGGCGACATAGCGAGCCACTTCACCGCCACCTGTGGAGTGGCCGATGTGGATCGCATCGCGCAGATTGAGGTGCCCGGTCAGGGCCGCGAGGTCGGCAACCCAGTGGTCCATGTCGTTTCCTGTGCCGGGCTGGTCGGACCGGCCGTGGCCGCGCCGGTCGTGGGCGATCACCCGGTAGCCCTGGCGAAGGAAGAACGTCATTTGGGCGTCCCAGTCGTCCGCCGACAGCGGCCAGCCGTGGCTGAAAACGATCGGCTGGCCTGAGCCCCAGTCCTTGTAGAAGATGTTTACGCCGTCCGTGGTCGTGATTGTAGGCATCGGGTCGCTCCATCTGCCCTGTTAAACATTCCTTTTGGACACAGTTGATTGCGAAATACCTCCGGTGAGGCGCGTTCGACTATATCCCAAAATTGCGACGTTAATTAAATCTCCTTCTATCAAAGACAAATACCTTGTACGTTCGAGCTATGCCTTAAAGGTATAGCGAGGACCCGATGGAACTGAGGCATTTGCGCTATTTTGTTGCTGTTGCCGAGGAGGGAAGCTTACTGACCGCAGCCGATCGGCGGCTACATACTTCCCAGCCCTCGCTCAGCAGGCAAATTCGCGATCTGGAAACCGAAATCGGTGTAAAACTGCTGGAACGGCAACCGCGCGGCGTGACGCTCACCGCCGCGGGTAAAGTGTTTCTTGATCATGCGCGGCTGGCGTTATTGCAAGTCGAGGCGGCTGCGGAAGGGGCTCGGCGGGCAGAACGGCCGGAAAAGCAGTCGTTCGTTATAGGTTTTCTCGCGGGACAAGAGGTCGTGTGGCTACCCCATGCATTGCGCATTATTCGTGAGGAAGCGCCGGAGGTTGAAATCATTCTGTCCAGTCAGTCTTCCCCGGACCTTGCTCTGGCACTGATGCGAGGCAAGCTGGACGTCGCTTTCCTTCGCCCCGAGACGCAGAGTGTTGGTGTGTCCTTCAAGTTTTTGGCCAAGGAGCCACTGATCGCCGTACTGCCGGCGGACCATCGCTTGACGTCGCGCAAAAAGATCCGGCCGCAGGACCTTGCCCGCGAAACTTACGTCAGTTCGGCCAGAATTTCTCCCGTACTGCAATCCGTGATCCAAGATTACGCGACGAACGTTGGGATCACACTCAAGGCAGAGTACGAAGGTGACGGCCTACCATCAGCAATGTCGCTCGTCGTGTCGACCGGTGGAGTAACGCTTATTCCGCTTTATGCGCAAAATATGCTGACGCCAAATGTCGTTGCTAGAGCACTTGAGGGTGTGCCTCCGACAATTGATCTCACATTAGGATACAACGATTCGAATTCCTCACCTTTGCTCCGCCGATTTTTGTCTCGTTCTGACGAATTAGTTGCCAACGTACAAAATCAGAGCATCATCCGCTATGCCGAAGTTCCATACTAGAGATCGAGCTCATGCGATTTCTGCTTCTTGGCGTGCTCCGGAATTTTGTTAAGCAACTCGAATTTCGGTCGGCTAATGTCTGCAATCAAAGTCAAGGCCGAACGTTCGGTCATTCGGGAGGGCCCGCCCTGAGCAAGCTTTAGCGCAAATGCTCTGCATCGGCCGGGCCCTTGGGCTCGTCCGCGATCCATGTGAGCGAAGCTCCATGCGGGTCGGTCCAGGCGACAGGAGAGCGGTTCACAGATAGGAGGAAGCGCCCGGGTGGCCAGCTTGTTCCTGCTCGCGTGGCGATGGACGGGAATGCGCGGGGGAACTCGTTCGATACCCAATACGGAGCGAGACGCATCGCCTGTTCGGCGAAAGCCTCTCTGTCTGCGAGGTCGGAGATGTAGTCGAGAACGGCCGTGTGAAAGACGACAAGGGTGGCGTCCTTTGGCGCTTCGCCGCAGAGCCGAACGAACTCGCTCCCGCGCAGGTCACCCTTCACGATCCGTGGCTTGACTGTGGCGGCGATTTTCACGGCGGCCTGCAGATTGGCAAGCCGTTTCGTCTGCTCTGGCCAGACCAGCGTCTCAAGCCATGCGACTTGCACAGGATCTGAAGCATCAATTGGACTCAGGTCCAAGCCCGCTCGCCAGACAACGTGTGGCGCGGCCGCCGGCAATGGGGTGATCTCGCTGGCGGAGCAACGGAAGACTGGCGGCTCCAAGGCCATCACGGGTGCGCGGATCGCCTTGTGGCCGTAGTCGTAGCCATAGAGGTCGGGCATGAGGCAGAGCCCTGCGGAGGTCCCGACTTCGAGGAGCGCTAGCGGCTGCGGCAATCGCGCCAGGACGGGGAGCAGCGAAGCGCACCTTCCTGGTTCGTTGGTTTGTGTCGAACGCTCGAGCATCAGCGAACGGACAGCGTCGGGATGGGCCAGGAGCACCTGTCGGAACTCGGTCCAGCCCGTCGGCGTGCCGAACAGGTGACGCACCGCCGCAAGCAGAAGGTTCGGTTGCCTTTTCATGTCCGGCAGGGTCGATAGGAAGCTGAGGGTCTCCCGGTCTGCAGCAACCGCACGAGCTAACGCCTCGTAGAGCGGCGAACGGCCGAGGGCTTCTGCATCGGCGAAGCGAACATACCGGGCTGAGATCTCAGCCAAGCCCTCCTCGTCCATGTCCGCTGACCCTCGATTTCGACGTCTGGCACGGTACACGATCTTAGGATCTAATGGCAGGCAAATATGGACTTCGGATGCGCACGGCAAAGGCCCGCCGGCTAAAAGATCGCCCATGCAAAAACGCGAGGTTCTTCGAAAAGGCGGTTTCCTACCTGATGTGATCGCCAGATTTGCTTTGCAGTTGGCGGGACAAATCCAATCGGCGGCAGGCGAATTTGCGCAGGCTGTAGTGGCAACTGCTTCTATTCCTGCGGACACTCAGACGGCGATCGCGGTCGGAGGCTGAAGTTACGGCAACGGCGACCGCTCGGATGGTGTCGCCGAGGATAAGTGCACGACGCTCGTTCAACACGCGTAATGCTCGGTCATCGAGGACGTTGTGGGTGCATAATTGAATTCAGAAGAGGGCAACGTTCTTTCCGAATTCGAAGCGCTCGTCCGGCAAGCACGACAACTTGAAAGAAAGCAGCAACTCGAGGCTCAGAGCCATGGTGCTTGAAGCATCTTATGAAGCATCCGTAAATCGGTAGTTCACTCTCGAGTAAATCTGTTCAAATCCGGTTGCGATGAGATTCGCGTGAGAGATGTTCGGCACTTGGGCCGACGGCTGGGCGGTTTCGACGACGAACGTCTGAACGCCCTGACGGGCGCCATGATTTAGACGCGCAGCAATAAGAGCCTTCTGCGCGCCGCGATTACGAAACTCGGGAACTGTCGCGCCGCCGCCAAGCCATGCATAGTTGCCTGACGCGTACATCGCACCTGTCGCTATCGGCTTGCCGCCTAACTCAGCGAAAAAGCAAGTCCAACCTTCTTTCCCGACGATTGCAGACCAGAGCGGTATCAGCCTTTCTGGAAAGTTAAATCCGGCACACATCATCGAACCGAAAATTTCGGCGTCGTCTATATTTACCTCTCGGGTGGTGACTTCTCCAGCGTAGGCGAGCGGCGCGGCTGGAGCTGCTCGTCGCAGCTTTGCCCATCCGTTCCCCTCAGGAAACAGGCCTCGTGTCCTTATCCAATCGAGTACCTGAAGAGGAACGACGTCGGTGTTCATTTGCAAATAGCGGCGGCCTGTCTTTTTGGTCATCCATTCGTAGGCCTTTTCGACGTCATCGAGTGCGGCAAGACCAAGAATGCGGTTGAGACCGATTGCGGGCGCTGCGGGCAGCGATATTGCGCAACCTGCACCCAGCTGCATGCAACAAAACTTAGCCTCGTCCACGACCGTCTGCGGTGCGATCATGAACAGGTCCACAAATGCTCGAGCCTCAATGATATCTTCCTCGGGCACAAGTTGGCGGAAGCTTATTAGACGATCCATGGCAGTGTCCTTGAAAAGTTCCATAAGAGAGCGAGGAGGCACCGCGGCTTGGCCTTGCTGGGACGAACGCCGACTACTGCAACGGCAGCTAGGTGAGGAAATTCACGATTGCAGTGGCGACTTCAAAGGCATGCGTCTCTAGTGCAAAATGCCCAGTATCGACGAAGCGAATCTCGGCATTCGGCAGGTCCCGTTTGAAGGCTTCTGCGCCGGCAGGCAGAAAGAATGGATCCTTGTCGCCCCAGATAGCCAAAAACTTCGGCTGATTCTGGCGTAAATAGCGTTGGAACATTGGATATAGAGCAACATTGCTCGCGTAATCGAGTGCAATGTCGAGCTGGATTTCTTCAGCGTCCTGGCGCGCCATGTAGAAGGCATCGAGTGAATACCCGTCGGGAGACACCGTTGATAAGTCCGAAACCCCGTGTTCGTATTGCCAACGAATGGCGGGAGGTTTCATGATTTCGCGTAGTGCGTCCCGATTGGCCACCGTCGGCTCGGACCAGTATCGCTTTATCGGGTTCCAGACGTCGCTCAACCCTTCTTCGTAGGCATTGCCATTTTGGGAGATAATCGCGGTCACCCGCTCGGGATACTCCATCGCGATGCGCAAACCGATCGGTGCACCAATATCGAAAGCGTAGAGCGTAAATCGCTCGAAGCCCAAAACCTCAATGAACCTTTTTATGCAGTTGGCAAGATTGTCGAAGGTGTAGGCGAAGTTTTCACGCGAGGGCGCCTGTGACTGGCCGAACCCCGGTATATCCGGCGCGATCAAGTGGAACCGATCGGCGAGCAGTGGCATGAGATCACGAAACATGTGGCTTGAAGACGGAAAACCGTGCAGCAACAGCAGGATCGGTTTTGTTGGCTCCCCGGCTTGCCGATAGAACATCTCGTAACCGTCGATATTGATGCGGTGGTAGGTTGAACGCTTCATCTTGTCCTCGCTTTAAAAGCTAAAATCGCTGAGGCAGGGGTGTTCATCCGGTCGCCGGCCAAGCTGCCAGTGGAAGCGTCGATCCGCGGCAAGGATCGGCAAATCGTTGATGCAAGCGAAGCGTTTTTGCATGAGCCCATCGGCTTCGAACTCCCAATTTTCGTTCCCGTATGACCGAAACCACCTACCGCTGTCGTCATGCCATTCATAGGCAAAGCGAACCGCGATGCGATTGCCGGTAAAGGCCCAAAGCTCCTTGATCAGTCGATATTCGAGCTCGCGTTGCCATTTCCGGGTTAGAAAGCCAACGATCGCTTCGCGGCCGGTTACAAATTCCGAGCGGTTGCGCCACTGGCTGTCCTCGCTATAGGCCAGCGCAACCTTTTCGGGATTCCGACTATTCCAGCCATCCTCGGCAAGTCGAACCTTTTCTGTTGCGAACCCGTTGAAAACGGAGGCAAAAGTGGTCTTGTGGCGTCCATTATTCTTCTCCCAAGGCGGCGGCGAGCCGGGCACGCAGCTCTGTATTTTCCGTTTCCAGTTGACCCAAACGCTCGCGCAACGGTGTCACCGCTTTCTCCACCTCGCCTTCGGTGTAGCGTGGAGTGATGTGCTGAGGGCAATTCCAGTCGAAGGCCTCCAGGCGTAGCCGTAAAATCCGCTCGGTTTTCGCCCGGTAGCCCGCATCGAAAACAAGGTCGGTGAGTGCCGGGTCGGCATCGAGTGCCAGCCTCTCGACATGCATATAGATCTTGAGACGGGCGCGTCGCGGATAATCGATTAAAAAGAGACAGACTCGGTCGTTTGCGGCGAAGTTGCCGGTGCTGATATATTGGCGGTTACCCCGGTAGTCGGCGAAAGCCAGCGTCTTGTTGTCGACGGCTTTGAGAAAGCCCTGCGGCCCACCGCGATGCTGGACATAGGGCCAGTCGGTTTCCGACACAGAGGCGATATAGAAGCTGTCTCGTGCCGCTATGAAGGCAAGTTCACTCTCGGTGAAACTATCAGACGCGCAATGGTGCTCGGCTAACCATATCTGATCAGCACCCATTTCAGCTTGGGCCTGCCGCACATTCGGAGTGATTGCAACTTCCAGAAAGTGGTAAGGCATGGGTGGGCTCCCAAATTCGAAATATAGTATCCGCTATTCAGCGGTGCGACCTCGATTTGGTGGAGCCTCGGTCACACCGCCGGCGACTGCGGCTAGTCACTTCTTGGCGACGTTGCGATCCAGGAAGTCGTTGATAAGGGGAGCAGCGACATCCAGCTTTTCTTCGAGCAGGAAATGACCTGAGTTCAGGATATGGATTTCTGCATCCGGCAGATCCTTGAGGTAAGGATGAGCGCCTGCCTCGGGAAAGATAAAATCGTTCTTGCCCCAGACGATGAGCGTGGGTGGCTTGCGCTCACGAAAGAAACGTTGGAAGTCAGGGTATAGCGGCACGTTGGTTCGGTAATCGTACAGCATATCGAGCTGGATGTCCTTGTTCCCAGGGCGATCCAGAAGGGCTTGGTCATGAACCCAGTTGTCCGGGCTGATGCGCGACACGTCTTCCATGCCGTCGGTGTACTGGAACTTGGTGGTTTCGAGCGTGAGCAAGCCGGAGAGCGCTTCGCGGCTCTTTGCTGATCCATCGGACCAGTAGGTCTTGATGGGATCCCAGAATTCCTTCAGTCCTTCATCATAGGCATTGCCGTTCTGGATGATCAGACCGCTGACCCGTTCCGGATGCTTCAGCGCCAGGCGATAGCCGACGGGCGCGCCATAATCCATGACGTACATCGCGTACCTCTTGGCCTCTAGACGAACCATCAGCTTGTCGACGATGTCGGCGGCCGCGGCAAACGTATAGGCATACGTACTGCGATCGGGAGTGGGGCTTTGCCCGTAACCCGGATAATCCGGCGCGATGACATGGTACCGGTCTGCAAGAAGCGGAATCAGATTCCGGAACATATGAGACGATGTTGGAAAGCCATGGAGCAGCAGCACGACCGGAGCGTCGCCCGGACCGGCTTCCCGGTAGAAGATATCGAGGCCATCGATCTTTGCAGTTCGGTAGTGGATGGGAACCGGAGCCTCGCGAACATCTGTCGTGGCCTGCGCGGGAAACGCGGACACAACTGTTGCGGCAGTCATGCTGGCGGTCGCCAGCATCAGGCACATAATCAAGCTACGCATGTTAATCTCCCTATAAGTCGAGATGAAACGAAAATTGGTTTTGAATGAAGGCTGCTTTTGCCGTTTTGGCCGAGCAAGAGCCGTCGCGATAAACAACGTCACCGGAGGTGACAGCCCCAGGTCAGGAAATGTCAGTGGTGTGGAATTCGATACACGTAAATGTTGGCTGTGAACGCGCCGGCGGACCGGCCGACGTCGTCGTTCATCAAGGGCCTCGATGGATAGGAGTAGGCTGGTTTTCGACTGCTCTCAATTGCGATCTAGGTCACGTGCAACTAGACAATGGCATTGCCGCCATACACCTTCGTCTATTGATTTGCCCTTACGCAACCCGCAGAAATCCCGTAACTATTTCCGGCGGACGATCGACCATCCTTCTACATTTACTGACACGGAGTCGTCCCGAACTCTGAACGGAGAGGGTTGTGGAACGAGAGCCGGAAACCGATCCCATTATCGACCTGATCCCCGCCATGGTGTGGTCAGCGACCTCGGAAGGCATGCTGGATTTTGCAAACCAGCATTTTCTCGAATTTATCGGTGCGCCGCTTGAGGAAATTTCCGGAGAGGGCTTCTACAAGCTGTTTCACCCTGACGACACGGCACATCTCGCTTCTGAATGGCATGCTATCATGGCCTCGAAGATTGCCAGAGAGGTCGTGGGCAGGCTCAGGCGCGCAGATGGTCAATATCGCTGGTGCACGCTTCGGCAGAAACCTCGGCTCGACGCCGAAGGAAATGTCACGAGATGGTACGGCGTCGTCCTGGATATCGAAGACCGCAAGCAGGCCGAAAACGCATTGAAGGAAACCAAGACTGCGCTTGCGGCCAGCGAAGAGAATCTCAGCCTGATCATCAATTCGCTTCCGGTTCTCGTATGGTCTGCAAGACCGGATGGCAGCGCCGATTTTGTCAATAAGAGGTGGTTGGATTACGCAGGTCGCCCCGCTGATCAAATCCTCGAATGGGGCTTTCTGGACTTATATCATCCTGACGATATCCCAAGCATGGTGGACATCTGGAAGAGAGACCTTGAGCATTCCGACCACACCGTTCTGAAGGGACGCATCCGCGGAGCCGACGGCAACTACCGCTGGTTCTATTTCGCGGGCCGCAAGCTGGTTGATGCCAACGGCGTCGTGCGCTGGTTCGGCTGCAATATCGATATCGAAGACCTACAACGTGCGGAGATTGCTCTCCGGGACAGCGAAGCTGCGCTCAGGGAAAGTGAGCATAAGCTGAATCTTATCATCAACACCATACCCGCGATGGCCTGGTCCTGCACCCCGGATGGACGGCTTGAATATTTCAATCGCAACTTGATCGATTATGTCGGTCTGCCTTTTGATGAAATTGTCGGCTTCGGCTTCTATCGCATGTTTCATCCTGATGACGTCGAGCCGATGCGTGCGGCATGGGACGAGATTGTTGCTTCGAAAATAAGTCGCCCGGTCGATGCTCGTATCAGACGCGCCGATGGTGAATATCGATGGTTCAACTTGCGACAAAGCCCGCTCTTGGATGCAGACGGAAATGTTGTGAGATGGTACGGCGTCGTCGTTGATATCGAGGATCGCAAGCGGGCTGAAGAGTCCCTGCGGCAGAGCCAGAGTGACCTCGCGCATGTGACGCGGATGACGGCCACAGGGGAGCTTGCCGTTTCGATTGCCCATGAAGTCAACCAGCCACTGATGGCAATCGTCACGAGTGCTGGCACATGTCTGCGCTGGCTGCAACCGGACCACACTGATCTGGAGCAGGCGCGGATGGCCGCCGAAAGGGTTGTTCGGGACGGACATCGCGCGGGCGATATTATCACGAGTATCCGCGCAATGGCTCAGAAATCACCAGCGCGAATGGAGCAGACGGATTTACAAGGTGCCCTGCATGAGGTGTTGAGTCTTTTGACGGGCGAACTGCAAAGGCGTGAGATAGAGGTCGGCCTCGATATGGGGGAAATGCCTATCGAAGTCGTAGGAGACCGGACGCAACTGCAACAGGTTGTTCTCAACCTGGTCATGAACAGCGCTGAAGCGATGACAGCTTCGCCAAGGGCAAAGCGCATCGCCATCAGATGTGCGGTTCAGAAGCAGCGTGTAATCGTGAGTATCTCGGATACGGGCCGTGGGGTACCGGTCGGCGAGTTGGATCGGATTTTCGAAGCATTCTACAGCACAAAGGCCGATGGTATCGGAATGGGCTTGTCGATTTGCCGCTCCATCGTCGAAGCGCATGGTGGCCGGATCTGGGCTTCAGAGGCGGAAAATGAGGGAGGAGCAGTGTTCTCATTCACCTTGCCAAGGGCGGAGGATACAGGCGCCTTATGATGGATGATCGCAAAAGAGGCCGGCCGACCGTCATCATCATCGATGATGACGAAAGTGTCCGCGAAGCTCTGAGAGGGCTCTTTGAATCTGTCGAATTGACCGCCGAAACCCATGGTTCGGTGGCAGAGTTTCTTGCCGCGGATGATCCGGATCGGGCTGGCTGCATTGTTCTGGATATTCGGCTGCCGGGTCAAAGCGGACTGGAGTTTCAAGAGGCGCTCGCGAAAAGCCGACACCCCAGGTCTGTTGTGCTGATCAGTGCTCATGTCGACGTGGCGATGGCGGTCCGCGCCATGAAGGCCGGAGCAATCGATGTCCTTACCAAGCCAGTACGCGAACAGGACCTGCTCGAAGCCGTGAACCGCGCTTTGGCAAGTGATAGCGCCCGACGGGAAGAGGCAAATCAAACGGCAGCAGTGCGCCTGAGGTATTCCAAACTCACCGACCGCGAGCGGCAGATTATGACTTTGGTTGTTGCCGGGAAGCTGAACAAGCAGATCGCCGCTGAGGTTCAACTCGCCGAGGCCACAGTGAAGCTTCATCGCGGCCACATGATGCGGAAAATGCACGCATCCTCAGTTGCGGATCTGGTTAGGATGGCGAGCATTCTGGAGGGCTGAAATTAAGCTCTAGGAAAGAACGTGGGATAGACTAAAGGGGCCGCGGTCCTTCCTCAAGGAAGGCGACAGACGCACACTGCGAGGGGCGGTGTAATCACCCGAATTTCTCCTTCTTCGGTCCGCGCGAACAGAGCCACGATGCGGACTGGCTCGTCACGACCGTTGTCGTATGGCGAGCATGGAAGTTCCCACGTATGGAGCGCTGGCAACCTTTGCTGGCAAAGGTCAGATTTTCCAGCCCATGGGCTTCTACGCTCCGGCACAGATTGTCGGCGACGTGCTGAACCATGACGTCGAGGTTCGATCCGTCTGCATCAATCCATCCCTCTGGGACTGCACCCTCGAACCTATCGGCAATGGGGCCGCCATGCGGATCGCGATAGGGGGTTCAAGCTGCCGACGGGCAGGGGTGACGAGTTCGCCCATGGTGGCGGGCCGGATCCACGCGACAAGCCGATGCCTGCGGTTCAGCCTCGCGACATCTTCATTCCCGATCTCCATATTGATAGTTTGAAGATCAAGGCTCGGACCACTGACGCGACAGCGCGATGGCACTACCGAAGGAGGCCGTCGATCCCGAACTCGTCCCATCCGCTTAACCCCGTTGCGGCTTCATCGGGTCGTTCGGTTTTTTCTTTTTTCTTCAGCGAGCGCGTCAACTTCGCCTGATATGCGGCCCGTCTGCGATTTTCCGCCTTAGCCGCAACGTCGTTCTCGCGCCATTCGTCCACAGCGCCACGGTCGAGAAGATCTTCGACAACACGGGGGTCGAATACGTGAAAGGTGATCTTCCTTGCGCGCCCTTGCAGCCTGACCGTTCGCGTTCCAGCGCTGGGCAGGCGGCCGTCTTCGAGCCAGCGCTTCCGCTCTGATGCCGTGATCGTCAGGATATCCTCGATCTCCCTGGGAATGACCGGAAGGTCTGCGATGTCGTCGAGCGCCTTGGAAACGGCCGATGTCGTAGCTCTGAATGCTATCTTCGAAGTCTCTGGCATGACAAGGATGAGCCCGCTCGCCTGCATGTCCAGCGATTTCCGGACTGGAGATGGTAGCCGGGAGCGGATTTCCTGTAGGATCCCCTTCACTCTGACACCAGATCCCAGGGTCGCCTCCACGGGAAGCGGCCACTCCCTGATCAGCTCGGGATCGTCGCTTTCCTTGCTTTTCGTCTTCGTCTTGGGCATCTCGCAGCAGATGGTGTCGAAAGGGGCGCGCGTCAACGGAACTTGGGATGATTTCCCACGTTCTCGCTGCGAGGAGGACCCCATGTCCGTGCCAAACGAACCCATTGTGCCGCCGCCATCGCCGTTGTCCGTCGATACGCCACCGCGCGATCCCGACCGCGTTCCCGGCGAGGAACCGCTTCCCGATCCCGAACCCGATGAGGGCGCCGCCGCACTTGGTTGCCCGACGTGGGGCCTACTCTGCAGAGGACTTCGTCTTCAGTCGGAGGAGCGGCGATGACCAGGGATTGGCGTGACGACCTGAGCCTGAAGCTCGAAGATTTCATCGACACGTTCGTGGTGAAAGGCGCAAAGGCGACCGACGTCTACGATGCCATCCAGAATGAACTCGACCGCCTTAGGGCCGCGTATGACCGCGACCTGGATCCCGCGGACGACCAATCGGACGAGGCTATTGAGGAACCGTCAAACGACTGGCCTGCTTCCCAGGCCTGACCCACGCCCTGGAAGCCGGTTGGCTCATCCTGTGGGTAATTGTCCGCAAACAAGGTGGCAGACGCCACCGAGGCAGTCTCACATTCACCCCATCGACGAGTGACTTTCTTCGAATCAGGCAAGTTGCTCTTCCGATCTGGCGAAAGCATCGTGGCACAATTTCCGGGGTGTCCGGGCTGCCGATCGGAGTCTGCTCGGCCAGTCGGGTGGAGAACCACCACGCTGGACTCATTGCCGGGAACAAGGCTTAATGCCGCGCGGGGATGGCTTTGGGGGCTGCCGATCATGAGATGACCGTGCCGATGTACTCGATGCTGTCGTCGTCGGGGCCGGCTGGGCGGGCCTCGGCGTCAGCTATTGGCTCGCACGAAGAGGGATGCGCCATAGCGTATTGGAGCGAGGCCGCATAGGAGAGACGTGGCGTACACAGGGATTCCTTTCGGATGAATACCCCCAACGTGCAGACAGTCATGCCAGGCGATTCCTACGATGGTTTGGATCCGTCCGGTGCCCTGACGCGCGACCAATTTGTCGCTCTCCTCGAGGACTTCGCCAGGCGCAATGCGCTGCCTATCGAAGCGGGAACAGCGGTCAGCGAACTCACGCACGAGAATGACGCTTATCGACTGACCACCTCACGCGGCACGCTTTTGGCGCGGAACGTGATCGTCGCAAGCGGCAGCCTGAATTGTCCGGTGCGCCCTTCTTGGGCCGCGTCGTTACCGCCCGTCGTTCGCCAGATCGACGCTTCCGACTATCGCAGCGCTGCGGATCTCCCCGATGGGGAGGTGCTGGTCGTCGGAAGCGGCCAGTCGGGTGTCCAGATCGCGGAGGAGGTTGCGCAAGCGCGACGAACAGTCTTCCTTGCCACCAGTCGTGTCGGACGGCTCCCCCGGCGCTACCGAGGACGCGACATCATGATCTGGCTTCTCGAATGCGGATTTCTTGACGTGCGACGGGAGGAGGTCATTCAACTTGCGGGACGCCTCCCTCCTCGTGGCGTGCTTGGGTCGTTGCACACGATAAGCCTTCAAGCGCTCAGCGCCCAAGGTATCGTGCTTCTTGGGCGATTGACTGGTGTCGAGGATGGCGACCGCCTCTCGTTCGCCGACGATCTCGAAGCGAATGCTCGCTTTGCAGATGAGGCCTCCGACAACATCAAACGTCATATCGACGAATATATCAGCCGCGCTGGAATCGATGCACCCGTTTCCGAACCCGACCCGGCGGAGACGGTCGCGATGCGTCGGCCGAACCCGGCGATCGCGTCGCTTGATCTCTCGCGATCCGGCATAGCGACCGTGGTGTGGTGCACGGGCTTCAAGGGCGATTTCAGTTGGATGAGGCTTTCCGGTGCGCTCGATGCCGCGGGACAACCGGTCCACGAGGATGGCGTGGCCGCCCTGCCGGGCCTCTACTTCGCCGGGTTGGATTTCGCCTCCACCAGAAAGTCGGGCATAATATTGGCGATCGCCGAGGAAGCACCCCGCCTTGTCGACCACATCGCAGGGCCTTCGTGAGAGCTCATCGCGAAGCGTTCACGCAGGCGCATCTGCTACCGAAGTCTGGTTGCGCATTGCTGATGAGCGTTGGAATTCGCTGCTCGCAACCGCCGTTCTCGCGCAGCGCATATGGAACGCGTCGGGATTGTCCCCACCCGCTGTCACATCTCCGGCAGGCCGGCCTTTCGGAAGCCGTCGACAAAGTGGTCTCGTACAGATGCATCGCGTAGCGGCTGGGAGTTGAGCCAATGGCTAATCGTGAAATGAGGGTGGGCGATCAGGAACAAGTCTGCTTCTCGCCGTGCCTCCTCACTGTGGCCCAACTGCGCAAGCGCAGCAGCCAGGAATTTGCGTGAGTTGGTACGATACGTGTCTTCCCTGCGGAGTGTAGCGGCTGCCGCCTCATAGTCACGCGCGGCGTATTGCGCCTGCCCAAGATGACAAAGATACCAGCAGGTTGGGTAGGGATTGAGCCGCAGAGCTTTTTCGATCTGCGCTAGTCCGTCGGCAATCCTGCCGTCCAGCACGGACATGTCCGACATGGCGGCCCAGGTGTCGGCGTGGTTGGGGTCCAGTTCCAGGGACTTGGCGAAGGCGGCCTCCGATTCCTCCCATCGCCGCTCATAAGCCAAAATGGTCCCCAGAACGTAACGGCCGCCGGCATCGTTGGGATCTAGGTCGACCGCCTTCTGCGCGAACGCCACCGCCATCCGACGGTTGGGATCTTCGGGCTCGCCGAAATGAGTCCAGGCAAGCCAGCGGTTATAGGCGAGCAGACCGAGGGCCTCGGCATATGATGGCTCGAGCTCAACCGCGCGTTGGAGCAACATATGGGCCTCACGCTCAGTTTGCGGCGACTCTTCCGTCAGACGGCGGGCGCGCACACACAGGTCGTACGCCTCCATGTTCTTCGGCCGATTGCGCTGCTTCGGGATGGTCAGCCGGCCGACGAGGGCTTCAACAATCTTGGCGTTAACTTCATCCTGCAACTCGAAAACATCTTCCACCGTCCTGTCAAACCGGTCGGCCCACAATTGCTGGCCGCCAAGCGCATCGATCAATTGGGCCTTGATGCGGACACGGCCCCTCGCACGTCTGGCGCTCCCCTCAAGGATGTAGCGGACGCCGAGCTCCTGGGCGACCAACCGTACATCAACCGGCTTGCCCTTGTAGCCGTTGACGGAATTGCGCGCGATGACGAACAGGCCAGCCGTACGGGAAAGGTCGATGATGAGGTCTTCGGTCAAGCCGTCGACGAAAGGCGCGTCCGCTTCATCCCCACTCGTATTCGTGAAAGGCAACACAGCGATCGAGGGGCACTCGGGTAGCGGCAACATGCTCTGCGGCGCATCCGGCCAATGCCACACGTGGACCGGGCGGGTCAGGTTCTTTAGGTAGCGTTCGCCTCCATCAAAGAACCGGTCGCCGATCTTGCCGACAATCTCGCCGTGAACGTTGGCTGAAATGCAGATACCTCCCGGTGCTGCCTGCGTCTCGAGGCGCACCGCGACATTGACGCCGTCGCCGAGGACGTCTGAACCGTCGCCAATGACATCTCCCAGATTGACGCCTACACGCAAAAGCAGGCCCCGGTCGCCTGAATCAGCAGAGGTGGCCCGTTGCATTTCCAATGCTGCTGCGACCGCGTGCACCGCACTTCCGAATTCGATTAAGAATCCGTCGCCCATGACCTTGAAGATGCGACCGTTGTGGCGCATCACCGCCGGCTCGATAACGCCAGAACGGAGTTCCCTGACGTTTGCCAGCGTTACGACTTCATCAGCCTCCATTAGGCGTGAATATCCCACCACATCGACAACGACGATGGCGGCAAGGCGACGCTGAAGAGATTGATCCGTCATGTGAGGACAAGCCTAACGACTGAGTTGGCAAGTTACGGTTCAACCGCGGGTGAGTCAACAAGTGCTAAGAGGTAACGCCCGGCGATCTCCATCTCCATCGAGCTGGAGGATGCAAATCTCATCGTGTCATCGCCCTTGATGAGCGCAATACGTGGATCACCAAGTTGCGCAGAGCCCGGAGGGATCGCAGGCTCTCACTGAGCCAGGCTGAAGCCATGTCACGTGGAATCTCATGACCAGTGACTGCAAAAGGCTCGATCGAAACCTGCGCATGAGGTGGTTCGCGAAGTAGCGGTGCCCCGGATTGCGCCGGGCTTGTTTCAAGTCGCGTCGACGTGGTCGGTGGCAACTGCCCGAACCTGCAGGATGCGGTCGATAAGGCCCCATTCCAATGCCTCTTCCGCCGTCATGAAGCGGTCGCGATCCATCGCTTGCTCGAATTCTTCGTAGGTGCGGCCGCAATGCTCGGCGTAGAGCCTTGTCATGCGATGCTTGGTCTTCTGCATTTCCTCGGCATGGATCAGCATGTCCGATGCCTGTCCTTGGAATCCGCCCAGCGGCTGATGTATATGGATGCTGGCATTGGGAAGCGCAGTGCGCTCGCCCGGCTGGCCGGACATCAACAGGAACGAGCCCATCGAGCGGGCGGTTCCCATGCACAGCGTATGCACCGGGGCGTGAATGTAACGCATCGTATCGTACATCGCGAGACCGCTGGTTACGACGCCACCTGGCGAATTGATGTAGAGATGGATGGGCCTTTTGGGGCTTTCGGCTTCGAGAAACAGCAATTGTGCGCAGACAAGCGCCGAGACCGTGTCGTTTACCTCCCCGTTGAGGAAGATGATCCGCTCACGAAGCAGACGGGAATAGATGTCGAAAGACCGCTCTCCTCTGCTGGATTGTTCGACGACCATAGGGACGAGTTGCATCGCTTCGCGCATCGGCGACTCCAATCATTCGAGATTTTCGGGAGGGCTTGCCGCGTCAGGCGGCGAGCATGAGGGTCGGGCTGTTGCCGTTGGCGACCGTTTTCGTCAGCCGCTCGAAGGTCGCGCCGGTCAGCTCGTGGACGATCCGCAGGCTGGTTCCGCCGGATCCATTCGGGGCGATCGTGAAGGTGACGGTGCTTTCGAGATGGGGCGGGGTATCGTCGCGCAATTTGTAGCGGATTTCCTTGCCCGGCGTTTCGGAGAGCGACTGTGGCTCGGCAAGCGCCTCCCTCGGCAGCCACTTCTCCCGGAATTCCGCGATGCTGATCGCCCGCCAGACCTTCTCCGGCGACGCTTCCAGTTCGTATCTCTGCTCGAAACTGCTTTCCGGCACCTTCGTCTTCACGTCCTTCATTGATCCATATCCTTCAGCAAGAGCTTCAGAGCGTCGACGCGAGCCGGCCAGTAGGCGCGGTATTTCGCGAGCCATTGCGCGATAAGGGCCAGCCCGTCCGGATCGACTTCATAGTTCACGAAGCGGCCCTCCTTTTGTTCGCGCACCAGCCTTGCCGCTCGCAAGACCGCAAGATGCTGGGACATCGCCGGCTGGCTGATATCCATACCCTGGCGCAGCGTGCTGGCATTCATGCTGCCGTTTGCAAGCTTCTCGAAAATCGTGCGGCGGGTGGGATCCGCCAGAGCGCGGAAAATATCATGTTCGATCATGACAACACATAAGCACACACTTATGCGATTCGCAAGGCTGCCTGCAGCCAGTTTGCAGTTTTATGGCGGGCATGCCTGTCTGGCCCATGCCGAGTGATGATACTCAAACGCTTGAGAATTCCTGAGCGGCGGGCCAAATGAATAACTGTGTTGCCGAGGGAGTCGTTATGATGGACAGGAGAAAGGGACAACACTCCTTCACGTCAAACCTGTCAAATTTGGATCCGCCTGTATCATTGCGACAAGCTCCAGGCCTCGTTTGTATTTCACGGGATCTGATCCGACCGCGTTGGCCTGCTGCAAATTGTCTTGGAGATCGGCGACCTTTACAGGGCAGGCGATCTTGTTTTCGACTGCTCGAAGAACAAGCTGATCGTCGGTTTCGTTTTTGCGGCGGGTTAGAGCGTTCACCGCATCGACGACGCCGTTGCTGAAGCCCAATTGTTGAAGACGTTCGAGGTTCCACCCGTCGCACTTCTCCACGATATCGTGAAGGAAAGCGACTGTCTTTTCTTTTGCACCTTCGACGCGATCGGCCACTCGCTCGCAGTGGCTGACGTAGGGATTGCCTGTCTTGTCCGTCTGCCCCTCATGAGCTTCGGACGAAACCCGTTGCGCCAACTCGAGTTCAGATACCTCGTCTCTTGAAATCTCGCCATGTTTTGACATCGAGCACGTCCTCCGCAGCGAAAACGCAACGGCTGTCTTCGCGGTTCCGCCAGCAGGAGCCGACATCGTCGCAGTCAACAAACAGTCAGATGACAGTTTGAAGCCCGAGTTCCACTACTCTGCCGCTGGGAAGGCCGAAGTAGTCGGTGGCGTTGCCTGCGTTCTGCGCGAGAATGATGAACAGCCGATCCTGCCAGAAGGGCATTCCGCCTTTCTTCGAAGGAAGGATGGTGCGGCGTGACAGGAAGAACGACGTCGACATGATATCGAACTTCAGTCCGAGCTTGCGCACAAGCACCAGGGCGCGCGGAATGTTCGGCGTCTCCATGTATCCGAACGTAATCACCAGTCGGCTGAACAGAGGACTGAAACTCTCGAGAAAGATCTTCTCCTCGTCAGGCACGAACGGCTCCGTCGCGGTGACGACGCTGAGGATGACATTGTGCTCATGGAGGACCTTGTAGTGCTTCAGGCTGTGCAGCAGCGCCGTGGGCGCGCCTTCGACGTCGCTTGTCAGAAAGACGGCCGTTCCGTGCACAGTGGGAGGCGGTCTCTTGGCAAGCCTGTGGATGATACCCTCGAGCGGAACTTCATCGGCACGCGTGCGGGCGGCCAACAGTCGGCGTCCCGCCATCCACGTCTGCATGATAAGGCCCATGGTGCATGCCACGGTGACCGGAACCCATCCTCCCTCAGGAAACTTGGCGATATTCGCGACGAAGAACCCGGCGTCTATGAAAAGGAGCGGGACGATGACGGCTGCAGTGGTCGCGGTCGTCCATTTCCAGATGTGCTTCATCACGACGAAGAGCAGGATGCTGGTGATGAGCATCTCGCCCGTAACCGCGATACCGTATGCGGCGGAAAGTCCACTCGAACTCCTGAAATACAGAACGAGTGCTACGACGAATACGAAAAGGAACGCGTTCACTTGCGGCATGAAGATCTGACCGGAGTGTGTTTCCGAGGTGTGCAGGATCTGGAGACGCGGTAGCACATTGAGGTGCATGGCCTGACGAACAAGGGAGTATGCCCCCGAGATGACTGCTTGGCTCGCAATGACCGTCGCCGCAGTTGCCATACACACGATCGGCACCCGCGCCCATTCCGGATGCATGTCAAAAAAGGGATGTTGCGTCATTTTCGGGTTCGCAAGCACGAACGCGCCCTGTCCGAAGTAGTTTAGAAGCAGGCAGGGGAAGACGAGAAAAAACCATGCCGTCACGATTGGTCGTCGGCCGAAATGGCCCAGGTCGACATAGAGCGCCTCCGCCCCTGTGACCGCAAGAAACACTGCTCCGAGGACAGCGATCGCGTGCCCGACATTGCTCGAGGCATAGAGAATGCCATGAAGCGGGTTGAGGGCACTGAAGATTTCCAAGTCGTCGAGAATATGGATGCCGCCGCTTATTCCGAGAACCAGAAACCAGACCGCCATGATGGGGCCGAACACCGATGCAACCCCGCTCGTCCCGAAGCGCTGCACGAAGAACAGCGCGGCAATGATGGTGACGGTGATCGGCACTATCCATCCGGAGAGCCCAGGAGCGACGACCTGGATCCCTTCGACGGCCGACAACACGGAGATTGCAGGCGTTATGATCGCGTCGCCGAGAAACAGGGAAGCGCCAGCGACGCCCAGTACGAGGATCCATGCTGGCTTCCCAACGAAACTCTGGCGTGCAAGCGTCATTAAGGAGAGCGTCCCGCCTTCGCCTCGATTGTCGGCCCTCAGAACGAACGTTACGTACTTCACCGTGACGACGATCGTCAGGGCCCACACAATCAGCGAAAGAATGCCGAGCACGTTCTCCCGGTGCGATCCCGATCCTGCTGTCGCATGCAGAGCCTCGCGAAACGCATAGAGCGGGCTGGTCCCGATATCGCCGTAAACGACACCAAGTGCTGCCAAGACCAAAGCGGGTAACCCGCTTCGTGTTTCAGTCGCCAGTTCCGGGTCTTCGGATCGGAGTTGCGGATAGGTCACCGGGCAGTCCTGATGGGAGTGAGTGTCTTTTCGAGGTTACGGCTAATGATCTCGTTGAACGTTCGACAGTTCGATTGGTTCGAAGGGGTGAACCACACTGCCATTTGATCCGTCATTTCCTCCGGCGCAGGATCTTGCTTGCCTTGCGGTCCAAGCCCTACCAACTTCCAGACTGCTAGATTCCGGTCCGCGCTACAGGCTGCAACCCGGATATTTGTAGAGGTCGGCTTGAGACAGATCGGGCGGGCATTTCATGGCGCCTGTGGCCTTCTGGCCGCATGACGACGCCTTAATCTGCGATATCGACGCATAACGCCCCTGAGAGACGCGAACCTTGACGCACTGCTTCTTGTCGGCGTTCCACCAGGTATTGTTGCCGCCCACGTCAACATAGCCCCGCGCCTGCATTTCGCTCTCGGCGCCAGCGGCTCGCGAGCCCACGAGGTCGGCGATATCGGATGGCGATTTTGCGAACGCGGCCAAGGGCACCAGGACTACGACGCTGATTGCTATTGTCAGGCGCATGATGATTTCTCCATGGCATACATACCACGTGAGGTTAGTAGAGCCCAGTATAGTTGAGCAAGGCTGTGCTTACCGCTTGCTGCCGAAGACCCGCGGGCTTGAAGTGCCCCAAGCACCGCCCACTACCAATCAGCCGGCGCCTCCCATAAAACTGTAGATAACGTCGGTCACGCGATTTATTAGCAAAGACTAAATCTGCTACGCTTATTCGATCTTAGCAGTTAACGGCTCTATCGAATGACACGGAGGCTGATTTGCGAAAGACGGCTGTGAACAAAGAATACCTCGGAGCAGGCGCTCCGGTTCAGAGCAGCATCCTTCTGCGAGGTGCGCCATTCGACGCCCGCAATATTCCTCCATATTACCTGGACTTCTCATTCATCAAGCATGCTCTCAAGAGCATCTGTCGCGAGAACGGAATTGAGCGCGACCGCAGGGCAAGGGTCGAGGTCGCTGCAATGGTGATCGCCTTGTTTCAGGAAGGGGCACGTTCCGAAAGTGAAATCGTGGAACGCGCCCGCCAGAGGTGGTCGGAGGCAAGGATCCAATAGACACAGCGAGCGGCGGCGGGTCGCGTTGTCCCACCTGGCCCACGGCTGTCGGGGATCAGTCCACTCTCGACATTCCTAAACTGCACTAGATGCGGGATCCACATGGGTTTGATCGCATCGACACCCAAGCGGAGGGGGTCTGCTTCGATACTTCCGTATAATTGGAATGTACTGGGAGTTCGGCGATCATGGTGTCAGTAACCGCCGCGGCAGCACACCCGCGATTTTGATTGAGCTCAGTCCGACCGGTGCGTCTGGCAGCGTATGGGTCCAGTTTGTCCGTTTTTGCATACTGCTTCAAGTATCGGACATTGCTTTAGCCCTATACTTTGCGTGGTCCGTGCAAGCAAATGGACTCGCGATATGGCGAGGATGCCAGGCGTGTGGCTGCACGACGCGCCAAGGGGTTGCGAGCGGCCGGTCCACCGCCGCCCCTGGTGCAACCAACGAAAAATGGAAAGGATGCCCAGATGAATCGCGCGCTCGATCGGCAGCCACCTAGTGAGATGTTTTCGAGAACGTCATTTCTCGACATCGCAAATGCGGCGTATATCGAAAGCCTGCAGTCGCGATATCTGGAGGATCCGAATTCTGTCGGTCCAGAATGGCGCGATTTCTTCTCCTCGCTTGGCGACGATGCGGTCGATATCAGGAGAACAGCGGCGGGCGCATCCTGGAAGTCGGCGACCTGGCCAATGTCTCTCAATGGAGACCTGATTTCCGCTCTTGATGGAAACTGGGCCAAAGAGCTTGAGGTGAAAGCAGGACAAGAGTCGCCGTCGGACGGTGACAGTCTCTCCGCAAACCGCGATACGGCGCGGGCATTGGCGATCATCCGGGCCTATCGGATGCTCGGACATCGGGCCGCGAAGCTGGATCCACTGGGTTTGATGACACCCGACGAAAGCGAGGAATTGCAGCCTTCTTCCTATGGATTCAGCGAGTCCGATCTTGACCGCCCTATATTTGTAGACGGCCCCTTCGGGGGCGAACTGGCCACTATGCGCGAGATCCTGGATCGCCTGCGTGTCAGTTATTGCGGGACGGTCGGCTACGAATACATGCATATCTCCGACAGGACGCAAAGGACATGGATCCAGCAACGTGTCGAACCGTTGAACGCTAAGACCGAACTGGCGCCTGATCACAAGCGGCGGCTTCTCCAGA
>NZ_AZNV01000031.1:0-65529 GCF_000510625.1 Rhizobium sp. IBUN | reverse complement strand
AATGTCTCGCGCACCGTCGAGGGGGCCGCACCAACGCGCGCCGCAATCGACTTGTGGCCAAGACCTTCCGCAAATCTGTATCTCAGAATCTCGCGGACACGCCGCATCTTTAGTCTCTCCGCTGGCATCGCGTTCCTTCCTCTCAGGCAACTGAAAGGAGGAACGTCTCACCAGCAGGACACCCCGACAAACAGCCCCAATCAGGGGGCGGCATCATCTCGGAACAAGGGGGCGGTTAATTCTCGGAATTGGGGGGCGGCATCATTTCGGAATGCGGGGGCGGATTGCCTCGGAATCCGCACCACATATTCCGATTGCGTTGAACGCGATCGCCGGCAGGCCGGGGCAGCCTTGGCCCAACTGTCGCTGGCTTTGGTACTGCGTGATGAGCGAGTCACATCGACACTCATTGGGCAAATTCGATCGATCAGGTCGTAGAAAATGCAAAGGCGCTGGAGAAGCTTGAATTCAGCGAAGAAGAATTGCGATCGCTTGACCGCTATGCGGTCGAAGGAGGCATCAACTTGTGTGACAGGCCATCTCATGACCATCGGTGTAGAAACGCAGCCCTCGTTGAGCTGCGAGCCAAGATTGTCGCTGAGGAAATATCACGCTGATTTTCCTTAGCGTAGCGGTCTTGAGCGGAATCGAACCGTCGTTCGGCAGGATACGGACTTCGATGAAGCTCACACGGCGAATTTAGTTCTGCAGCAGCAGCGCGTAACGTGTATGCCGACGTTCGCCCGTGCGTGTAAGGGCACCGATCTCTACGAGTTGCTGAAGGTCGCGTGTGGCTGTTGCGCGGGATGTGGCCGTAATCGAAATGTAGTTTTCCGCGCTTAGGCTTCCCTTAAAACCCGCTATTCCCTCTTTGAAAATTCGCGCGATTACCTTTTCTTGCCGCTCGTTCAGGTGGCCTCTAAACCGGTCGTAAAACTTTGTTTTCTGAATGAAGAAATCTATGCGCTCAAGCGTCGCCTGTTGGGCGGCCAGGATTGTTTCTGAGAAAAAAAGGACCCAGCCAGTGATATTGAATGTACGCTGGTGGCGCTCAAGCTCGGAATAATAGGCTTTTCTGTTTTTCTCGATTGTCAAGGCAAGTGAGATCAGGCTGGGCTGCCCTATGTTTTGAGCCAGGGACTTCTCGGCGAGCGCGCGCCCAATGCGGCCGTTGCCGTCTTCAAATGGATGTATGCTTTCAAAATAAAGATGGCCGACCGCTGCGCGCGTCAAAGCCTGAAGTGGTGTTTGACCGCTTGGTCCGAATTGATTGAACCATGCGGTGAAGCTCTCCATCTCAGCGGCAACCTGGCGAGATGGGGGAGCCTCAATATGTATTGTCGGCTTGTCCAGTCGGCCTGACACGATCTGCATGGCGTCGGCATGCAGGCGGTAAGCGCCCACCGTGTCAATGTTTCGATTTCCGGCCATCAGCATTGTGTGCCAATGGAACAGCTCCGCGTGATGCAGCGGCTGATGCCAGTTTCGATAGACATCCGCCATCATCTCGGCGATCCCCCGCTCTTGGGGGCGAACCTGTCTGTCATCTGTGTTGAGCCCGAACTGTCGGCGGAGTGATGATTGGACACTTGCGCGGTCGAGAAACTCTCCCTCGATCTCTGAGGTTTTGATCGCCTCGTCACTCAACAGTTCAATACGAAGCTGACTACTGTCGTCCTCATTGAAATGCCGAACAGCACCGATGACCTCGCCGGCGGACTGCAGAAATTTCTGCTCCAATGGGATCAAGCTTGCAACGTCGTACCTGAAACTCGGCCAACAGGCGTTCTGCCAGTTCCATTGCATGAGCTATAGACCACGTTTCTATAACTCATGATTACCTGCATTGATGAGCTATAGAAAGCTTGGCTATCGCTCAGCCGCGAAACTTTACGTTCTCCACCCAAACAGCGGCGATCGTCAGGACGCTGCCTGTTGCCGATTTTGTTTAAATAGCACCTCCTATTCCCGCTCGCCCTCGGCATTGGCGCCGAGGACAAGGCCGCTCTGGCCGCCAAGGTTCTCGATCAGGTTTGGGAGGCTGCGAAACATCGAATGATACACTCGGCTCGGTTAAAGGGATCTGAACCGGCGACGCCCTACTCAGACAGGTCAAGCCCTTGGTAAGACGGATTTCGAAGCATCGAAACCCGCCATCTTGCCACGGCCGCCTCTCTGTGGCGGCTATGCGTCGTCAAAAGCAACCAAACTGGCCATTATCTTGAACCTCAAACCCATGCATTTGCTCGTTACTCACGAGGCCTAAGTCTCTCCACAGCATTTGCGCTCAGCTTCCTCATTCGGCAGCCGTCTTGGTCTTCCGGCCCTCCCACTCCTCTGGCGTGAGCGTCTTGATATCGAACTGGTCGCGCGTACGGGCATAGGTATGGCCACCCATCCGGCCGACGGCGTCCATCATTTGCTGGTCGATATGCAGGTTCGATGCATTGACCGCGTCGCTGCGTACGAAGACGCCGACGACCTCGCCGAGGATGATCTCGCGGGCCGACCCGACCTGCAGGGTCGTGTGCCGGCGGCATTCCAAGGCTGCCGGGGCTGCAAGGATGCGGGGACTGCGAACCATCTGTCCGGGTACGGTCGCAAGGCCCGCCTCCTCCATCTCGTTCACCTCGGGGCCGAACTTGATGGCACAGACTTCCATCTGGTCGACCAGCGTATTGTCGCAGATATGGACGGTGAACTCGCCGGTCTCGCGGATGTTGCGGGCGGTGTCCTTGAAGCGCATGTCGGCGTAGTTCTCGACGCCGATGGCGACAATGGCCGGATCGTGGGTCAGGACGTTGAAGAAGCTGAACGGACCGGCGTTCGGCTGCGCCTCTTTGCTGACGGTCGTCACCAGCGCGATCGGGCGCGGGATAACGGTGCCGATCAGGATTTTGTAGCACTCGCGTTCATTGAGGTTGGAGAAGTCGAAATGGGTGTGATCGTACATATTAGGCCTCGGCAGCGATGCGATGGGTTTCAAGCGGGGTGTGGCGGGAAAGGTTCTCGAACCCATCCTTGGTGACGACATACATGTCGCCGACATTGCAGCCGGCCGACAGCGGCTCCAGCCATTGGGCATGGAGAACGAAGACCATCCCCTCCTCCATCCGGTCGTAATTGTGCGACGAGATGTTGAAGCTGTTCTGCCCGCCGGCCATGCCGACCGAGTGGCCGAGATTGGGATTATGCGGCCCGTGGATCGCCGGGTAGACGTGCATCAACTTGCGGCCCTGGGCCTCCCAGTCGATGTTCTTCACATACTGGCGCGGGATGAGACGGGCGCTGCCGTCATCCATCGGAGCCCAGTTGTAGGACATGCTGCGCGCTTCGAACGAAGCCAGCATGCCGAGCTCGATCATCGGCTCGAAGGCTGCGTTGTTGACGTCACGCATCAGGGCGCCGGGGCGGATCAGTTTCTCGGCGCGCTTGACGCCCTCGGTGCAGGCGGCCAGCACCTCTTCCTGCCGTTTGGTGATCTCGCCGACCGCGATCATGCGCGCGGTTTGGGCGGTGTAGCCGCGATAGGTGACGTTGGAGACATAGAGATTGATCAGGTCGCCCGGCCGGACGACATGGCCGTAGGGCTTGCCGCAATGAGTGCCGAACTCGTTGATGCCGATCTGGTAGCCGTCGCCGGTCTCGCCGCCATAGGTCAGTTGCGCCTGGCTGAAGGCGGCATATATTTCATGGTCGGTCACGCCCGGCTCGGCGACGTGATGGGCCGCCTGGGTGGCGATGCTGATGAGCTGGGCTGCTGCGCGGAACATGGTGATCTCGCGCGGCGAGCGGACCTTCTGCATCCGGTCGAGAATGGCATTGTCAGCGACGAATTTTGTCTTCGGCATCAGCTCGTCGAGTGCCGTCCAAAAGGTCAGCGACGTCCGGTCGCCGATGCGGCCGATCTGGGCCTTTACGAGCCCCATGCCGGCCAGGAGTTCGGCGCATTTCTCCGCCGTCTTGACGACGCTGTCGCCCGGACGGTCGGCATATTCACGGCCGATCGGGCCGATCTGCCAGATATCCTCGACCAGAACAGGTTCGCCGCCCGGAGGCAGCAGCACGGACTGGGTGAAGAAGGACAAGAGCGTCAGCGGCTTGTCGCTGTCGGTCGGGATGATCAGAACGCCTTCGCGCATCCAGTCGCAGATATAGCGCAGATAGTGGTTGGAGGTGTGGAACCAGCCGACGCCGCCGGTGTGGACGATCAGCGCATCGTGCCCGGCTTCCACGGCCTGACGACGGATGCGGCGCAGGCGATCCTCGAACTCCTCGACCGGCAGCGGCAGAGGTGCATCGAAATCGAAATCGGGCTGGAAATCGGCGAGCAGCGATCCGACGCGGTAGGAGCCAGACTTGGTTGCGCTAGGGGGCATGGGTGTTTCCTTCCAGATTATTCTTGAGTTTGGTCAGGCCTGCCGTGGCGCGAGAACGCGCCTTGCGACGAGCATGACGATCAGGGTGAGGCCGATAAGGATGCCCGAGATCGCGGCGACGCGAACGTCGAGCGATTCCTCGATCAGCGCGAACATGCGGAGCGGCAGGACCGTTGTCTCGGCATCCGCAAGGAAGAGCGAGATCGAGACATTGTCCAGCGACTGGATGAAGACGAGAAACGCGCCGGCGAGAATGCCCGGCATCAGAAGCGGGAGCGTGACCCGGCGAAGCGTGGTGAACCAGGACGCCCCCATGACGGTCGATGCCTCGGATAGCGAAGGATTGAGCCCCTGCGCGACGACAGAGGCGGCGCGATACATCAGCGGCCCGAAGACGACGACATGGCCGGCGACGGTCAGCCAGAGCGACGGCGGGAAGCCGATGAAATTGGCGACGATCAGCGCTGCCAGACCGTAGACCAGGCTTGGTAGGACGAGCGGCGACAGCAGCAGCGGCTCGATCGCGCCGACGGTACCCTTGCGCATCCGGCTCATGCCGATGGTTGCCGGCACCGCGAAGAGCAGCGAACCCAGAACCGTAAGGCCTGCGATCTTCAGCGAGTTGAAGGCCGCCGCATGTTCCGTCGCGGAGCGAACGGGATCGAGCAGCGCCTCGTACCAGCGAAGCGATAAGCCCTCGGGCGGATATTTCAGGGTCTGGCCCGAAGTGAAGGACATGGTGAGCGCAATGACGATCGGCGCTACTAGATAGATCACCGCAAAGACGCCGAAGACGAAGACGAAGAGCTTGTAGAGCAGACCAGTGATGGGATTTTCGCGTCTATCAGCCATGGCCGACAAGCCTCCTGTGACGGGAAATCATGGTCATTGCGACGAGCAGGCAACCGGTGGATAGCAACAGCACGACGGCGATCGCCGAAGCCAGCGGCCAGTCGAAGAGCGTGCCGACCTCGCGATAGATCAGTTGCGGAACATAGACGTTGCGCGCGCCGCCGATGACAGCCTGCGTGACGAAGGAACTGCTGGTGCTGGCAAAGACCAGGATCCAGCCGGCCAGCAATCCGGGTAGCATCAGCGGGATGAGCACGGTCACGAAGATGCGCCAGGGACCGGCACCGGAGACCTGCGCCGCTTCGGTGTATTGAATCGGCGTGCGCGACAGGATGGCGGCGAGCGGCAGAATGATCAATGGCAGGTCGATCTGGCACATGGCCATGACGAGACCGAGTTCGGTGAACATCAGGGTCATCGGCCGCCCGATCAACCCAAGCCCGAGCAGCGCCTCGCTGATCGGCCCTTGCCGCCCGAGTATGACGATCCAGGCGAAGGTGCGCACCACATTGCTGGTCAGCATCGGAATGAGCGTCAGGAAGATGATCACCTGCCGCGCCGTCTTGCCGCTATGCCAGTAAAGAAGCGCGATCGGTACGCCGAGCAGCGTCGTGGCGGCAACGGTCAACAGACCGAGCCGTTCCGTGTTGAGCAGGACGCGGAAATTGAACGCGTCCCCGAAGAACCGGCCATAATTGGCCAGCGTGGGGCCGTCCGGCCCAGTGAAGCTGAAACCGACGAGAACGGCGAGCGGCGTTGCAAAGAACGCCACCGAGAGCAACAGCATCGGTACAACGTACGGAAAACCGCCCGCCTTCATCGTGTGCTCCTCAGCCTGCGACGAGAGCGTCGAACTGGCGGATCCAGTCGGCGCGGTTCTTGTTGATCGCGACCCAGTCCGGATAGACCATGTTGCCGAGCTGCTCGCGCGTCACATAGGCCTCGATCTCGGGCGTCAGTGCGACGTCCTTGTTCGTCGGGAACATCTCGGTCGGCGGCAGCTTCAGCTTGTCCTGCGCGGCCTTGGAGATGGCGGCGTCCATGTAGGCGTAAGCGGCGTCGAGGTTCTTCGCGCCCTTGGTCAGGTGGATGTTGACAGGGGCCGCGGGAGCGCCGCTTTCCGGGGCGACATATTCGGCCTTGAGGCCCATCGACTTCAGGCGGGCGACGTTGCCGGTCGAGCACATGAAGACGGCGATTTCGCCCTGCTGGAACAGCGTCATCTGGTGGTTGGTACTGTCGACAACGCCCTTCAGATGTTCCGGATGGCCCTTGAACAGCTTGAAGACCGCATCCATGTCATCAGGCCCCGAGCCGAAGATCTTCGCCATCTCCGTATAGGCCATGACGGCGGTGTTCGAGCCGAAACCGGTCCAGGAGACAAGGCCGCTGTAGGCCGGGTTTTCGAACAGGTCGCGATAGCCCTTCGGACGCGGCACGAGGAAGGGATTGTAGGCGATGCCGTTGACCTCGATGGTCACGGTCGGGCCGTATTCCCCCTGGAAGGCCGGATCGAGCATGCCCCAGTTCTTCAGGCGGCTCGGGTCGATCTTCTGGATGATGTCGTTCTCGATGGCGACGGCCATCTGACCGGGCGACATCAGCAGCGTGTCGTAAGGTGGGTTACCGGGGCTCGCCATGACCTTGGCGAGCTGGTCCTGCGCCATCGAGGGTGCAATCGTCAGGCCGTAACCGGCTTCCTTGACGAGTGGGCTCAGAACCGTGCGATAGCCGTCTTCCCAGTTGCCCGGAAAGGTCGCGGCAACAGCGGTTTCGCCTGCCGCCGCACGGGTAGCGAAAGGCATTGCGGAGGCTGCGGCGACGCCTGCAGCGAGAAGGCCGAAATGGCGGCGGGTCATTTTGAAGTCGGTCATGCTGTCACCTCTGTTGGTTGTTGTTGATGTCATTCAGTATTGGCATTCACTGGATGCTTTCCGGTTCGGCCGGAAATACGTGACACCGGCGGGTGTCGATCTCTGCGAAAAGCTCGGCGCCGATATCGGGAATGGCGGTGCCGGGACCGCGCACCTCCGAGGCCCGCAGGCCCGTGCCGTCGTCGAGCACGAGGTCGTGGATCAACGTCGGTCCGAGCGGCACGGAAACGGTGACGTGCGCGGCAAGCGCGTTCATGCCCGGCTGCGTCATCAGACGGACCTCTTCTGGCCGGAAGGTGATGGTGACATCCGAGCCCGTGGTGAAACTCAGGCGGCGCGGCAGGACGAGGCTTTCGCCGCTCGTCAGGGTAATGACTGTGCTGCCTTCGCCGAGTTTGGCAACGGTGCCATGGAGAACGTTGGTCTGACCGATGAAGGTGTTGACGAAGAGGGTCTTCGGTCGGTCGTAGACGGCCATCGGTGTGTCGATCTGCTCGACATTGCCCTTGTTCATCAGCACCAGGCGGCTGGCAAGGCTCTGGGCCTCTTCCTGGTCGTGGGTGACGATCAGCGTGGTAATGCCAAGCGTCTTCTGGAGATGGAGGAGCTCGACCTGCAGATCGAAGCGCAGTGCCCGGTCGAGCGCACCGAAAGGTTCATCGAGAAGCAGAAGTGACGGGCGGCCCGCGATGGCGCGGGCGACGGCGACACGCTGCTGCTGGCCACCGGAGAGCTCACGCGGCAGGCGGTTGCCATAGCCATCAAGCCGGACAAGCGAGAGCATCTCCTTTACCCGTGTGTTTCTCTCCGCGCGCGGGACCTTCTGGCAGGCCAGCGGATAGGCGATGTTTTCCGCGACGGTCAGGTGCGGGAACAGCGCATAGTTCTGGAAGACCATGCCGATCCCGCGCGCACGGGCGGAGACATTGGCAAGGTCGTCGTCGCCGAGCACGATCCTGCCCGCCTTCGGCTGGATGAGGCCGGCAATGGCCCTCAGCACCGTCGACTTGCCGCAGCCGCTCGGTCCCAGAAGGGCGACGATCTCGCCTGCCTCGATATCGAAAGAAATGTCGCTGACGGCATTCTGGCCGCCATAGCTATGGGTAACGCCCCGAACACTGAGCCGCTTGCGATCGGTAGTCTTTACGATGTCCAGCATGTGGCTTCCCTGATCTTGCGTGGTGGCAACGAACGCTCCAACGCCGGAGCATGCTCATGCAAAGGGAATTGCAAAGGCTGTGCCAGTTTGGCGATGCGGCGCGCATGGAAATGTTAAAGCACTGATATAAATTTGGTATTTTTGATTTATCAACATTCGCAACTTTATAATCGGATTATTACGCCATTATATTCGACATGTGTTTTGTCTAAAGTTTCGTCATGCAACTCGCGCACAGGGGATGCATTTGCCTATTTATCGGCCGTAGGCGAGGTCAGTTCGGTGAGGGAATGGTAATTTCAGTGAAAAGCCATAGAGGCGCAGGCAGCTGCGCGGGAGCGTTAAACGAGGTTTTGGGGTAAAACCACGCCCAGAATATCGGCCCAGAGGTGATTTTTTAGTCATTTCAAATTCGGAACACTATTCGTATTTATATGCGCAACTTATTGCGCAATACTGCGATAGCGGAAATTATAGCGTACTTCCAATATTTTAAGAGTCCAACGAGGCATCTGGCACGACGATTGCTTCGATGATCCCAGAGAATTCGCCCATTCAAAACAAAAAGGGGATCATATGAAAAACGTGCAGACAATCCTGAAGGCTGGCGTCGCGAGCACGCTCATTACCCTCCTCTCTATGTCCGCCCATGCAGCAGAGGGGGCGGCCGAGGAGATGAAGGCCGGCGCCGACGTCAGCAAGCTTCCGGGCGTCGTGTTGACCCAGACGCTGGCAGACGGCCTTCCCGCTTCCATCAAGGCATCCGGCACATTGAAAGTTGCAACGGATCTGACCCCACCGATCAGCTTTCACGATGACGACGGCAAGCTTGTCGGCATCGACGCCGATATCGCCGCAGCGTTAGGCGTGATCCTCGGTCTCGACGTCCAGATGACAGACGTCGGTGCCGGCGCTGCCATCGTTCCCGCGATCCTCTCCAAGCGCTTCGATATGACGATCTCCGGCATCAACGACGATGTCGAACTGGAAAAGCAGGTCGATGTCATCGACTACATGTATGACGCCACGACGATCATGACGATCAAGGACAACCCGCTCGGCATCAAGAGCATGGAAGCCCTCTGCGGCAAGAAGGTCGCCGTTCCGGTCGGCACCTTCCAGGGCAAGATGGTCGAGGCCGCCTCGGCGAAGTGCAAGACACCCATCGACATCATGGCGATCCCGAAGATGCCGGACGTGCTGCAGGCGGTGCGCACCGGTCGCGCCGACGCCACCGTCAACGGCTACGCGACCAGCGTCTACACGACCGAACACCAGACCGGCAACGGCAAGGGCCTGCAGGCGCTTCCCGAAGTCCGCCTCGCCGTCGGCTACCTCGGCATGCTGACATCGAAGGACAATCCGGAGCTCCGTGACACCGTCGTCGCCGCCCTGCAGCAGATGGTCGACAGTGGCGCCTACGAAACGATCATGAAGAAGTGGAGCCTCGGCCCGCTTGCCGTCAAGACCGTCAAGGTCAACGACGCCGCCAGCATGCCAGCGGAGTGAAACCCATGGCACTGTTCACCACGCAGACAACGACAATGAGCCTGCCGCCACCGGCCATGAGGTCGATCAAGTGGGGACAGTTCGCAACTGGTGCCAGCGCGATCCTCGCGCTAGTGCTCCTCGGCACCGTCGTCGCGCAGAGCCAGAGCGTGCAATGGTCCGAAATCCCGCGCTATCTCGTGCATCCCTCCATCCTGCGCGGCGTGCTTCTGACGCTCGAGCTCACGGCCGGTGCCATGGTCCTCGGCATCGGCCTCGGCTGCCTTCTCGCCGTCATGGCGACGTCGACGAATATCGTTCTGAAGGCGATTGCCGCAGGCTTTGTGTGGTGGTTTCGCGGTGTGCCACTGATCGTCCAGATCTTCCTCTGGTTCAATATCGCGCTTTTCATTCCGCAGGTCGGGGTGGGACGCTATAGCATCTCGATCAACGACCTGGTCACACCGGCGCTGGCGGGCTTCCTGGCGCTCGGGCTGCATGAGGCCGCCAACATGTCGGAAATCATCCGCAGCGGCCTTCTTGCCGTCGACCGCGGGCAGCGCGAGGCGGCGACGGCACTCGGCTTGAAGTCCCGGCAGACATTCCGGACGGTCATCCTGCCGCAGGCCGCACGCCTCATCGTGCCCCCGACCGGCAACCAAGCGATCGGCATGCTGAAGGCAAGCGCCATCGTCTCCGTCATCGGCATGCAGGACCTGCTGACACAGGCGCAGGTCATCTATGCACGCAACTTCCTGGTGATCGAACTGCTGTTCGTCGCGTCCATCTGGTACCTCGCGATCACCACGGTAGCGTCGATCGGCCAGCACTATCTCGAAAAGAGCCTCCAGCCCAGATACCGCATGGCGAAACGCGGTTGAGGACAGACCAACAACAAGTGCGTCGCCAGAGCAGCGAGGCCTGTCAGGAAACGACAAGGAACACATCATGAAGCTTGGCATCGACAATATCAAACTGCCGGAATCGAAGAAGCGCGGCCCGCTCGGCAGCCTTGACCACGTCAAGGAACTCGGGCTTTCGGGCATCTTCTTTTCGACGGCGCTGGACATGAGCCCGACGCTCGACCTCGGCGAGCTGCGCGACATCAAGGCGAAGGCCGACGAGCTCGGCCTCTACCTGGAAAGCGGCGTCGGCAAGATCAATCCCTATTGCAGCGCCGAGGAGCCTACCCTTCGTGCCGCCGGCGACGGCGACATCATCCTAGGCTTCACGCGGATGATCGAGGCGAGCGCCGCCATCGGTTGCTTCGAGCTCTGGGTCGCGCCTGGCAACTTCAAGTCCGAATATCGCGGCCGGCTGGCCAACGACCGCTTCCGGACCGACATCACCTGGGATGACCAGTTGATCGGCATCGAGAAGGTGCTACAGAAGCTTGCTCCGGTCGCCCGCGTGAATGGCGCGCACCTGAACATCGAGACCCATGACGAGATCACCTCCTTCGAGATCCTGCGGCTGATCGAGAAGGTCGGCGCCGATTGCGTCGGCGCCGTCTTCGACACTGCCAATGGCCTGCAGCGCGCCGAGCATCCGGTCTTCGCGGCGAAGCGCCTCGCCCCCTTCGTCCGCCAGACGCATATCAAGGACGCCTATGTCGGCCGCGCGCCCGGTGGCCTCGATTTCCAGACCCGCCCCGTCGGCGGCGGCATTGTCGATTTCCAGACGATCCTGCCGATCCTCGCCGAAGCCAACCCCACACTCAACCTCTCGCTGGAGGTCGCAGCCTCCGTCGCCGACAAGCCCCGCAAGGCCAACCCGCGCCAGTGCATCCAGATCGACGATCCGATCTGGCGCGCCGGCCATCCCGACCTGACAGCCGAAGAGCTCGACGCCTACACGGCGCTGGTCGATGCCTATGAGACGCGCGTCGCATCCGGCGAAGTCCCGGACTGGGAGACCTACGAAGCCAGCCAGTACGGCTATCCCACCTACGAAAATCAATCCTACGGCTTCGACGAGGCGATCGCCTTCATTAAACAGTCGGCGCGTCACATCGAAACGATCTGCAAGGACAAGGGGATTCCCTTGAACGCTGCGGCGGCGAACAAGCAGGCAGCCTGATCGCCTGAAGTGACGGTGGCTTCGGCCGCTCTCACTTCACCAGCTTATGGTGGAAACATCGAGTTGCGCACAAACATTCTTATGGAAAAAATTACAGTGCGCAGATATCGGTTAAATCACGGCTTACGGCATGACCCCGACGCCGTGGGATTGCCTGGAGAGGGATGATGAAGAGAACGCGCCGTCAAAGCCTGAAATCGCCCGCGACCAACGGCGCGGTAGACACCGCAGACAATGACGATGTGTCCGAGCGCATTCGTAACACGCTAGCGGCAGCGATCGGTGAAGGCGCGCTCAAGCCAGGGACCAAGATCCTTGAAGAAGCGATCGCCGAGCATTTCGGGGTTAGCCGAACCGTCGTTCGCGGTGCACTCGGCGTGCTCGAAAGCGACCATCTGCTCGAACGCAAGAGAAACCGTGGCACCTTCGTTGCTGAACCGAGCATCGAGCAGGCAAAGAGCCTATTCGAAGCACGGCGCAAACTGGAGCGGCTGCTGCTTGAACTCGTCATCATACGTGCGACACCGGAGCAGCTCGATGCACTGGAGCGCCTGACGGACGAGGAAGAGCACATCCATCACCACGGCGACGAGAAATCGAAGACGGTACTCTCGGGGAAGTTCCACATCGCCCTCGCTGATCTTGCCGGTAATCCCGTGCTGACGGAAATGCTGTCCAAGATCGTCGCGCGCCTCTCCCTCGTCATGTCGCTCTACGAAGAAGACCGCAAGGACGACTGTGGTGCCGACCACCACCGCATGATCGTTGCGGCGCTGAAGGCGAAAGACCTCGCCAAGGCACAAGACTTGATGGATCACCATCTCGCGGACATCGAGGGCCGCGTGCGACTGACAGAGGGCCAGGGTGATCGGCACACGTTCCTGGCAGTGTTGGAAAACTTCTCGTGAGCTTATCTATCGGGCCGGGCGGCAGTGGCCCTTCCTCGTCAGCAAGAGCGCTGTGTCGCCTTGATAGAATACGAACTGCCGACCTTGCGTTCCATCTCGCAAAGAAATGATCCGAGAAAGAATCTTTGGGAGAAGCGTGGAGGAACTGAAACACAGAGACCCGCCGCGAACCACGGCCGGGTTGCCGGTCCACGTCTCCCCGAGAAAGGGGCCACCGACAATCTCGCTCGCAAATCCGTCGGCTTGGCATCGCGTCTTTTTCTTCAAATATAGAAAATCTGGATATTCGGGAAATCTCAATCGGAGCTCGTTCCATGCGCCAGTTCACGACGGGTGACCTCAATAAACAGGTTGGTGACGTCACCGATGCTGCCAGCCGCGAGCCGGTCGTCCTGACCAAGCATAGGAAGCCGCGCTTTGTCCTTATGAGCTACGATCATTACCAGCGTCTGCGCACCGGCAGCGATACTCGCAAAGTACATCGTGCGCCGGGAATGCCTGCAGAGCATATGGACCTGTTTGACGCGGAAATCGATCGTCTGGCGCGTGGCGAAGGTTACGGCGATGAGCCGTGAATTTCTCCCCGGCCAGATCATCGCCCTTCGTTATCGAACGACCGCGGAGAGACAGATGGACGCACGTCGCGGCCGACCTGCGTCGTCGTCGCGGTCCGTAGCGCCAAGGACGGCCTCACGCACCTTGCCCTTCTTGCTGTTACCACGCAGCCACCGCAGTTGGATCGCGCCGCCATTGAAGTTCCGGATACGGAAGCACGCCGAGCCGGCTTGAGCGACCTGAAGCGCTGCTGGATCATAGTCGATGAATACAATTACGATATCGCCGAGCGTTCCTGGTATATCGAGCCCGACGGAAACGTTCTCGGCCGTTTCATCAAGGCGACCTCGATGAAGATCACACTCGGCGAATTTAGTTCGCCCGTCGTGATCATTCAAAGCGCCTAGGCTGTCCAGTCCTCGACACGTAAGCCAGGCACGCGATCAAACTCACGCCGATTGTTCGTGACCAGTATCAGCCCCCGCGAGCGGGCGTGACCGGCGATCAACTGGTCGTAAGGCCCGATCGGGGTGCCGCCGCGTGCAAGTTCCGCACGCAATTGTCCTGTATGGCCTGCTGCCATCTCGTCATATGGAAGGACTTCGAGCCGTGCGGCAAAGCCTTCGACGACCGACAGATTCCGCTCTGGGGCGGCTGACTTCTCTGCTCCATAGATTAGCTCCATCAGACTGATGGAGCTAATGCAGAGTTGACCATGGTGTCGGTTGAACGCCTCGCGCACCTGCTGCGGGCGGTTCTTCACCGTAAAGATACAGATGTTTGTATCCAGCATGTACTTCAGCATTAAAATGCGTCACGCTCCTGCAAGGCCGGTTGATCACGTTCGGTCATAAAATCCGAGGTAGCCGCTTCGCCTTCGAACCAGCTGTCCCAAACTTCTCCGGCAGGGGCGATAATCCTCGTGCGTCCAACTGCGACAATGTCGACGCGCTTTACATCATCAGGCAGAGCGACGGCCTTCGGCAACCGAACGGCCTGGCTGCGATTGCTTTGAAACACTGCACCTTGTTCCATTTCCTATCCTCCGCAATATACGAAAGCCATATCCCATTTAGTTTCGCGAATGGGATATGTCAATGGGATATACTTCGACAGACTGGGCGATGTTTGAGAACTCGGCCCAAAGCCGCGGCCTGTGTCGATGCGCTCAAGGCCGGACATCAGTACCATGCTGGAGGTTTCGACGACCTGCCACCAGACCACTGCGATCATCGCTATCGCCGCAGGCGAGTGACTGGAAGGTCAGGTCGTCCAATAGCCTGTTTGAAGCGAAAATGAGTCATCGTGCCTGCGCGAAGCGAGCGATTCTGGATTTGCGATCGGAATGCTCCGGCTTATCGCGCCAGCATCAACTTGATCAGAGCGCCCCATCGACAATGACTACAGGTCGCCCGCGCGAGCAGGATTCGATGCGGGCATCCACACGATAGATGTCGCGCAGCATTTTCGATGTGATCACGTCAGCGGTCGCGCCGCTCGAGGTCATTTCCCCATTGGCGATAACGATCGTGTTTGTGCAATAGCGCAAGGCGTGATTGAGATCATGGAGCGCAATGAGCACGATCATGCCGGTGCGGCTGGCGAGATCGACGACGAATTCCAGTACATCGATCTGGCGATGGAGGTCGAGGGCCGAGGTCGGCTCGTCCATCAGCAAGACCTCGGGTTTGCGCACCAGCGCCTGGCCGAGCGAGACGAGCTGTCGCTGGCCGCCCGACAGGGCGTCTAGCCCCCGGAAGGCAAGGTCCTCGATACGCAACGCCTTCAGGATCGCGTCGATCTCGAAAAGCTCTTCGTCCTTTACCCGCCAGCCGCCGCCCTGTTTTGTGGCAAGCAGGAGCGACTCGTAGACCGTCAGCACGGCATTCGAGCCGGTGTCCTGCGGCATGTAGCAGATCGCCCGGTCGCCGCGCGTCGCATCCGAAAGCTGCACGACACCGGGGCCGGAAATTAGACCGGCGATACGCTTGAACAGCGTCGACTTGCCGGCCGCATTCGGGCCGATCACGGCCGTGGTCGAACCGGGCGTCAAGAGCTCGATTGCGACCTTGGACAGAACTGTCGTGCGGCCATAGCTGGCGCCGAGGTCTTTAAGCACCAAGCTTACCATGCTCGCCTCCGGTTCGAGAAAATCAGGACGAAGAAGAAGGGAACGCCGACAAGCGCGGTGATGACGCCGATCGGCAGGATGGCGCCGGGGATCAGCACCTTGCTGACGACCGACGTCGCCGAGAGCAGCAGCGCACCGCAGATCACGGAACCGGGCAGAAAGAACCGCTGGTCCTCTCCGACGACCATGCGCGCGATATGGGGGCCGACAAGGCCGACAAAGCCGATCGTCCCGACGAAGGAGACAGGAATGGCGGCAAGCAGGCTGACGACAAGCATGGTGTGAAGGCGCAGGCGCCGGACATTGACACCCATACTTGCAGCCTTGTCGTCCCCGAGCCTCAGGGCTGTCAACGCCCATGCGTTATGCACGAAGAGCGGTAGCGTCACGACGAGAATGGCGCCGGTGACGAAGACTTTGTCCCACGTCGCCTTGGTAAGGCTTCCCATGGTCCAGAACACGACTGCGGCGAGCGCCTGCTCGGAGGCGAGGTATTCGAGAAGCGACAGGGCGGCATTGAACGTGAAGACGAGGGCGATGCCGAGCAGCACGATCGTCTCGACCGTAACACCGCGCAGCGTCGATGCGAAATGGATGAAGAGCGCGGCCACCATCGCCATGACGAAGGCATTGAACGGAACCATGTATTGAACCGCGCCCGGAAAAATGGCGACCCCTGCAACGAGCCCCAGCGCCGCGCCAAAGCTGGCGGCCGCCGAAATGCCGAGCGTGAAGGGACTGGCGAGCGGGTTCGAAAGGATCGTCTGCATCTGCGCACCTGCCAACGAGAGCGACGCGCCGACCGTGATCGCCATCAGCGCAATTGGCATGCGGATATCCCAGATGACGACACGCAGCTGGTCACCGGCAGCCTCTGGGGAAGCGAGCGCCGACAGCACCTCGGCAAGACTGTAATTCGCGGGGCCCAATGCCATGTCGGCAGCCATGCTTGCCGCAAGCGCGACGACAAGACCTGCCAGGATAAGGATGCGCCGAAAGGCAAGGGCGCGATATTGATCGCGCCCCGTCACCTTCGTTTCGATCGTCGCAACGCTCATCGCCTATTCGCCCTTCAACGAGACAAAGTAGCCTGGCTTGTAGTCGAGCGGCAGGAAGCGAGCATGCAACTCCTTGAAGGTCGCTTCCGGGTCGAGTTCGTTGAACAGGTCAGGGTGCAGCCATTTGGCGATCTGCTGGATTGCGACGAACTGATAGGGATTGTTGTAGAACTGGTGCCAGATGGCATGGACATTGCCATCCTTGACTGCCTTGATGCCGGTAAAGGCCGGGCGTTTCGTCAGGTTTTCCAGCTTGCGGTGCGCTTCGGCGATATCTGCGCCATAGCCGACGCCGACCCACTTGCCACCAGGCACATAGCCTTCCCACATGCCGCCGGTGATGATGACCTGATCAGGATTGGAGGCGATGATCTGTTCCGGGTTCACCGTGCCGAAGGTGCCTGGAATGATGTCCTTTGCCATGTTGATGCCGCCGGCCAGCTCGACCATCTTGCCGAAATTCTCGCTGCCGAAGGACATGCAGCAATCGTCGGAATAGCCGCCCGCACGCTCCATGAAGACGACCGGCTTTGCGGGGTTACTCTTCTCCAGGACATCCGTGACCTTCTTGATGGCGTCGGCGCGGAAGGTGATGAAGTCTTCGGCAACCTTCTCCTTGCCCATCAGCGTGCCCATGATACGCATGCTAGGCTCGGTGTTTTCCATCGGCTTTTCCCGGAAGTCGACATAGACCAGGGGAATGCCGACCTTGGCGAGCTTGTCGATATAGCCGGCCTCTTCCGTAGCTGTCTTGGCATCGACATTCATCAGGATGACGTCGGGTTTCAAGGCTACTGCCTGTTCGATATCGAACGTGCCATCCTTCATACCGCCGAAGGTCGGCAGCTTGGCGATGCCAGGATATTTTGCGAGATAGGCCGCGTAGGATTCCGGGTCCGCCTTCGGCAGGTCGTCGCGCCAGCCGACGACGTGCTGGAACGGGTTGTCCTTGTCGAGCGCGGCAAGGAAATAGATCTGCCGGCCTTCGCCGAGGATGACGTGCTTTGCCGGTACATTGACTTCGACGTCGCGGCCCGTCACGTCCCTCACGACGACGGGGTCGGCAATCGCGGGCAGCACTGTGGACACGAGAACGCCAAGGGCGATCATTGCCGACTTGCCAGAAAAGCGCATGGTTGAATCTCCGGTGGAAACTGACCGGCACTTATTATTTGATGACTTTCATAGTCAAGATTTATCTTTTAGAAGCATTCGAAGCTGAGATAAGGACGGAACATGCAGAGCGATCGAATGGCAGATAGCGCCAATTTCACCTTGCGCGATGAGATCAAGGCCTATTGGTCCGAACGCGCGGCAACATTCGACCAGTCGTCCGGCCACGAAATTTTCTCCGAGGAGGAGCGTGCGGCCTGGCACGCACTGATCGGGCGGCATCTCGGTCGCGGCGATGGCCGCAAGGCCCTCGACCTTGCCAGCGGCACCGGTGTGATCTCCCACCTGATGGACGATCTCGGCTACCAAGTCACCGGCATCGACTGGTCGGAAGCCATGCTGGAGCGGGCACGCGCCAAGGCGGCATCGCGGGGACGGGCGATCCGCTTTCACGTTGGCGATGCAGAGAACACGCTTGAAGCCGATGACAGCTACGACGTTATCATCACCCGCCACCTTGTGTGGACGCTGGTTGACCCCGAAGCCTGTTTTGCGGAATGGCTGCGCGTCCTGAAGCCGGGCGGGAAGCTGCTGATCATCGACGGGGATTTCGTCAACACGGGCCTTGCTGAGCGGCTCATCAAGCGTCTCGCGACCTTCCTCGAACGGACGAACCTCATCAAGACACAGGCACCCCATGCCCCCGCCACCATGGGCAGCATGCATGAGAGTATCCTGTCGCGCGTCCATTTTTCTGGAGGCGCACGGGTTGATACGGTTTCCCGCATGCTGAAAGCAACCGGTTTCTCCCCCGTTGCGGCCGACACTAACCTGCGGAAGATCCATAAGGCGCAGTCGCAGTATTTCGGCTTCTTCAAAGCCATCGCACGAGGCCTTCAGCATCGTTACGCGATCATAGCGCAAAAGCCAGCTGAATAGTCAGCAGCGGATTTTGAGGAACCTCCAGCCCTTGAGATGTCATCAAGTATGAATAGCGGCCGGCACCGTGGCACGACAGGGCGCGCGGCAGCTCGCCGGGCGGCACCATGACGGTGCTTGATGTCTCGCGACTTAGTCGCAGCGAGCGCCGTTACAGCCTTAGATCAGTTGCGGCCAGATGGGAGCCGTGCCTATTATAGGTAGTGCTCCTGCGGATGGACAGCGGGTGGACCATGGAATGCTTACCGTTGACGTTATGTTGCTAATTGCTGCTGCGGTGCTCACGGGAGCTCTGCTGCTGCTTTGTGGTTGGCCCCTGCCTATATCTCGCTCATTGACCGGCGCTCTCGCTGTCATCATGGCGGTGGTGGGTTTGGGACTGATGCTGTTAGTTTTCAAAGATGCGTCGATGAAGGTGAATGCAGCACTTGAGCGTGCAAGCGAGCCTCGATACGCCTCGGCTGGTCCCCCACCCCAATCTCGTTAAACAGCGCGAGTGAGACGCCGCCTTTTGTATCAACAACTGTCCCGGGCGACAGCGGGCGGAACAGATTTACAGATCCCACCCATTTTGGGCTTTACGACGGCGGACGCGCCTCAAAACCCAAGAACCCCAAGACGCGTGACGATTGGCCGTGCGTACGCCGCCTTCGGCTTCATAGCCGACGGGAAACAATCATTTCCCGCCGTATTTCTTGGCAACTGCATTGCGGAGCTGCGATATATACTCCGTCATTCTCCGCTCGTCGTCCTCAATGCTATTCCCGCGGCAGCCTTCGCCGCCGATCTCACTCTCCGCGTTGTGAGCGGCTTCGTCCAACCGCCTGCCGACCTCAACCATATCGACACCAGGAGCCTTGGCCATTATACGAAGAATGGTGTCCCTATCGTTGGGAACCTCACGGCCGCAGTTCCTGTAGTCAACGACCTTCATCCCATAGATATTGGTGACTGCAAAGAACAGGTCAGCCACGTCATCGGCCCTTGCCATGAGGGCCAGACCCAACGAGAGCGCGGATGCGATGATAAGGATTTTCAGTTTCTCCGCCACCTTTTGATTCCAAGCTCGAATGAAAATGGGCAGTCTTCGCACGCCCGGTACCTGAGTTCAGTCATACGATCGTCTCGCTTGGCGAATGGCAGCTCCGGCTCCGCCAGTCTGCCTGTCACCTGAGCATCGTGACCGTTGCCAATTGCGGGCATATTTCACAATAGGCAAAGGCGAGATCCGCCGGCAGACAGCGTGCAACGAAAAACCAACGTTCGCCCTATCCAAGTTGCATGGCTATGCGTCTCTGATAGCGGCAATCCTTCCCTCGCGCACGGCAGCCTTGAGCAAAGCATGATCGCGTTCCGTCTGATCCGCGTAGGCCAACGCGAAACTTCCCATTGCTGTGTCGAATGCGTCATTTGAGGAACCGAGGTAGCCGCTGATCGTTGCCGATATCTCGCTCGCCTTTGCATGAGCGCGAGCAAGCACCCAGCCGCACGCCTGGGCATAGGCGTCCAACATCTCGGCATCGAATGTATCCACCAAAGGCTTGATCTTGGCATCGTGTAACTGTCGCACATAGAACTGTCGCCCGTTTGGAGCAGTAACCCAACCGAGGAATATGTCCGAGGCCGGCTGCATCAGGCGCTGCCCCATCACGACGCGCTGCCCGTGATGGTCATATCTGCTCTTCCCGGCATACGCCTCAAGGACGGAGTTCACCGCTTCCTTGAACTGCAAAAACAAGGGGTGGTTCCCCTCGGACATCATCAACGCGATCCAGCATCTCCGGCCAACGCTACCGACGCCAACCACCTTGATGGCGACGTCGACGAGTTGATAGCGATCGAGCAGTATTCGACGATCCTCATCCAGCGATTGGCGGTAAATGTGCAAAAGCTGTTCGAGAGATACCTCCGCTTCAGGAGTGCTGGTCGCCCGCTCGTGAAAGATCAGTGGCGGTTGTTCCGTAATGCGGATCTGCCCGCCGACGGAAGCCGCGAGGTTTGGAAAATCAGATTCTGATCCACTACGGTTCGCTGCCTTCTCGATCCGCTTCCTGGTGCTCCGTTGCATGGCCGTCGGTAACGATTCGATAAAGTCTGAGGCCTCAGTTTTCGCGTACCAGATTGCAAGCGGGCTCATTTTGAAGAATTTGCGCATGTGCTCGCGATATCTGCGCGCGCAATTGACGGCACTATCCCGGCCCCGGTGATCCGAGATTCCGTTCGATCTGGCTGCAAGAACGATTGATGCGACAAGTCGCTTGACGTCCCACTCCCAAGGAGCTGGCGCCGTTTCATCGAAATCGTTGATGTCAAAGATGATGCTGCGTTCGGGCGTGGCAAACCCACCAAAATTGACAAGATGACAATCGCCGCATGCCTGGACCTTCAGTCCCGTGGCTGGCGTTTGTGCCAGGTCGGCGGCCATGACGCCGGCCGCCCCACGATAGAACGCAAAGGGAGATGGCAGCATACGGCCATAGCGGATCGGAATGAGTTTCTTCATTCGACCGTCATCCGACTCGCGCAACAGGTCGATCGGATCTCGCCGTCGCTGGATCTCATTCCATCGCCCCTGCTGCTCGCGCGGGATTTTGTCGCGCAGCGCCTTACCCATCGCAAGCCGGGCGTTCGGCGTCACGAAATTCGCGGAATGCCCAGAGCCAGACGAGACTGAGGTTTTGGTGGCGTCTTCTGCGTGTACCATGTTCAGAAAGCCGACAGTTTCACTGAGGATTGAGAACCAGTCATGATATCAACTCAGGCCTCAGGGGGACTTTGTTGCTGCCAGCCGCGCACGCCATCGGTCGTCCGTTCGAAGAAGTTTGGTGGGCCTACCGCTGTCTCGATACCGGCTTTCCGCATATCGTCGCGGACGGCGTCGCGCACGCGGACAAAGCCCACAGCAATGCCGGCTTTTTGCAGCTCTTTGACTAGACCAAGCAGTTCATCTCCGGCGCTGATGTCGATGAAGTCGACGGAATCACAATCCAGAAGGACGCGCTTCACGTCGAGCCGCGTCGCGAGCGACGCCTTCAGGGCCGTGCTCACGTGGCCTATGCTTGCGAAGAACAGGTCGCCGCCGACCCGCCAGATCAGCAGCCCCGGAAACGTGGCTGCTTCCGGATGGCGCTTGACATCCCGATAGGCTTCCGTGCCCGGCAGCTGACCAAGCTCGGCCCCTTTTGGATGGCTGGTCAGATAGATCAAGGTTATCAACGACAGCACGACACCCAGCGCGATTCCCTGCAGCACCCCCAGCGTCAACTCGCCCACGATGACAATGGCAGTGCTGCCGAACGCCCAGCGGCTTCGAGCCAGCAACTCCAGCAAATAACTTGGCTTGGTCAGATGCAGCATCGCCGCGATGACAATAGCCGCCAGCGCCGGCTGGGGCATGTTTCGAAACAGAGGGGTCAGAAAGATCAGCGTCAAGAAGCTAAAGACGGCCGCAACCACATTGGCGATCTGACTGCGAGCGCCAGCAGCGGTGGCAACTGAGGTTTTCGATAGGCTGCCGACCACGAGAAAGCCACCGAAAAGTCCGCTCAGAATGTTCGCAGGCCCGTGTGCCACAAGCTCCTGATTAGGATCGATCGTACCACCGCTCTGTAGAGCGGCCGCCTTTGCCGCCCCGAGCGCCTCTGCGTAGCCGACCATCACGATTGCAAGCGCGCCCGGCACAAGTTCGCTTAGTGTGGAGATTTCCGGATTGGGCAGAGTTAGGTGGGGCAACCCGGATGGGAGGTGGCCAGCCACATGCACACCAGTCGCCTCTCCGCCAAGCAGTCCGATAATGATTGTCGCAACGGCCATGACGACGAGGGCCGCAGGTATCTTCGGAGCCAGGTGGCGCAACAGCAGCATAGCGCCGAGAGATAGAACACCGGTTATGACCGACGCCGCAGAAACCTCCGGCAAATGCTGCAAGATGTGCCAAAGCTTGGTGAAGAAGTTGCCCGACGCGCCACTGATCCCGAGCAGATGAGGCACCTGGCCGATGATGGTGACGTAAACCAGCCCTTCGATGAAGCCACGCATCACGGGCGTTGGGATGAAGCTCGCGACCCACCCCATGCGCATGATTCCAAAAGCGAGAAAGAAGAAACCGATCAGCACGGCAAGCGTAGAAGTCAGCGTGTTGAATTCCGCCGTTCCCTGAGACGCAATGGCGCCAATGGTCACCGCGGAGATCAACCCGGTCGCTGTGTCTGGTCCGACCACAAGCTGCCGCGACGTGCCAAGGAGGGCATAGGCGATTAACGCCGGCACGATCGTATAGAGGCCCATGATTGGCGGTACACCAACGATGCCCGCATAGGCCATGCCCTCAGGCACCATGACCGCCCAGAGCGCGAGGCCGGCAAGAACATCCGGCAATAACCAGTCGGTTTGATAGCCTGGAGCCCAATCCAGAATAGGCAGATATCTATGAGCTGCAGGTGCCAAAGCGGCGTTGGCCATCGTCCACCCTCCCACGTGCGAATTGTCACATGCACACGCAAAGCCGAAGACAAATCACTGCCTTATCTTTTTCCGCCCCACCGGCTACGCCAACACAAGGAAGATGAGCCCCAAGTCTCGACGAGGATGGAGCCGATGACCCGAACTGGCGCTCGGTTCGAACTGATCAGACGCCAGTTCGGTGGCGTTTCATTGGTACTTCTGGCAGGTGTTTCCCGACCAGCGCAAGCAGCGGCGGTTGTGGCGCTTCTCGACTCTGGACTCGCATTTGCCATTGACCATTGTCTGGCCCACGCCGCAACCGGCGACGACAGGCGTGATCATGCTCTCTGATTGAATTGGTGAGCGAGGCATTGCCTGCGTCGTCGAAGCGATTGCGAAGACAAACCCCAGAACAGCAATTAGTCTGATCATTGTTCCCTCCTACTGTTGCGCTTCATTCAAACTTGAGAACGTCGATTCAACTCTGGAATCCGGGCAGCCGATGATCATGCTGCCAAAGAAGCTGTGCACCTACCAGATATCTGGGGCCCAGCATGTTGCGAGAGTTTTCCGAAAAAAGCGGAAGCCAGCCGATCTCGCATCTATAATGCTTATTTCGGAAGAGCCCTACTCTTCAAATTATGCTCCTAATTTCGGTCGTTGGCGAGCGAAAATCAACTTTAAGGCCATGTTGTATTGCAGGAGGTTGCGTAGAAAACCATGTGAAATATCACGCTTTCATGGAAGTGCAGTTTACCTGCTTTTCGCAACGGGTCCGGCAGGACATACCGTTGCGTGACTTCGCATCATAGCTAGCGCAACCAATCCGCTGATACCGGATCAGACTCGCCATTGGCTCCGTTCGGAACTAGACTTGAGGGGCCGCAGCAAAGGTTGCAATGTTCTGCTTGTTGTCGCAGCCTTCTCGACAAGAAGGCAGCCGCCTTTTCCGGCTCTCGATTACGGCAGCAGGCCTGTGGCAGGCCATCGATCTCGATCCTGTGTGACCAACATAGGAGGTAGCGTTCCCGATCTGGTGCCGCGGTGCTAGTGCCGATGCAATTGCCGGAGGTGACAATGGCTTACTCGATTCGAAAGCGGCTAGTTGCACCACCTGTCGCAGAGACGGAAAGGATACACGTCCTCGGGCTGCCGAACGCCCGATTCTACCCGGATCGGGAAATCGACGCGATCGTGCAAGAGGGCCTGCTTGCCGTGGATCGAGAACTTGTTCTCCTCGGTTCGGATCCGGATGGCGTGCTCCCACCCTCAAACCTTCTCGCTCTCTCCGGCGGTGGAGACAAGGGCGCTTTCGGCGCCGGGCTCATGGTGGGATGGACCGCAAGCGGCCAGCGCCCCGAGTTCAAGCTGGTGACTGGCGTCTCCACAGGAGCCCTGATCGCTCCCTTTGCCTTTCTCGGTCCCTCCCGCGACGAACAGCTCCGCAGCGTGTTCACCGGCTTTACGCAGGAGAACATCTTCATTCCGCGGTGGCTCACGTCGCTGCTCTACGATGACGCGCTCGCCGATACTACGCCGCTTTTCGGCCTGATCTCAAAATTCGTGAATGCGGAAATGCTGGCCGACATCGCCCGGGAATATTCCAAGGGGCGGCTTCTGTTCATTGGAACCACCAACATCGACCTTCAACGCCCGGTGATCTGGAACATGGGTGCTGTCGCAGCGAGCGGGCAACCTGGGGCGTTGGATCTCGTGCGCCGTATCCTCCTCGCCTCCGCGGCCATACCTGGTGCATTTCCGCCAGTGTTGATCAAGGTCGAGAACGACGGCCAGGTTTATAACGAGATGCACGTCGATGGCGGTGCGATTGCGCAGACTTTCCTCTACCCACCAGCGCTTGAACTGGAACGCGAGGCGGCCTGCCGGGGAATAGGGCGCGAGCGGAATGCCTACGTTATTCGTAACGGCCGCTTCGACCCGGATTGGGGCACTACGCCGCGCTCCTTCCTCAGCATCACGCAACGCACGATCGACGCGATGATCCACTACAGCGGAATCAGCGACGCAATCCGCATCTACGCGGATGCACAAAGGGATGGCGTGCGCTTCCATCTCGCCTACATCGGCACCGACTTTCAGTTCACGCCGCTCAGGAAATTCGACCAGGTCTACATGCAGGCCCTTTTCGACTACGCCTTCCAGAAGGCGCGGCATGGGTACCCCTGGGTAACGTCGATCGCAGATGCTTACGGGCGGCGCGCCGGATAATCGCAAGCTTTACGCGACCAGCGGCGCTGAAGGTGCGTGTTCGCCGAAACCAAGACATGGCAGTCTTCCGCAGGCCTGCCGATTGTGGCAAATTGAGTGTCTCCGCGCACGTGTTGTCGAGTTGATGAAACGCTGGCCGCCGAGGGGTCTCCTGAGTTGTAGGCCAAGAGTTGCTTTCATGGTGGCTGGAAACCACGAGGTGAAGCGATGAACGCCGAACAGATTCGCCTGGACGAAGCTCATACTCACCGCGCCCCTTGGAAAAAATGGGGCCCGTACCTCAGTGAACGGCAGTGGGGTACTGTTCGGGAGGATTGCAGCGACGACGGTAACGCGTGGGATTACTTCAGCCACGACCAGGCGCGTTCACGCGCCTACCGGTGGGGCGAAGACGGACTGGCCGGCATCTCCGACGATCAACAGCTCGTCTGCTTTTCACTGGCGCTCTGGAACGGCAAAGATCCGATTCTCAAGGAACGGCTGTTCGGTCTCACCAACGGCCAAGGGAACCACGGTGAGGACGTCAAGGAGTACTACTTCTACCTCGATTCCACGCCGACGCACTCGTATATGAAGTACCTCTACAAGTATCCGCAGGTCGCTTACCCTTATGGGGACCTGATTGAGAAAAACCGGCAACGTGGGCGCCGCGACTTCGAATACGAGTTGATCGATACCGGTGTGTTCAACGACGATCGCTACTTCGATGTGTTCGTCGAGTACGCGAAGGCGTCGGCTGAAGATATACTGATCGAGATTACCGTCCACAACCGCGGGCCGGAGGCGGCGGAACTGCACGTGCTGCCAACCCTCTGGTTCCGAAACATCTGGTCGTGGGGAGGCGAAGCTTCGCGACCAGAGCTCCACCAGATTGGCGACCGTACCAGTGCGGTGTCGATCTCGCATCCCGATCTCGGTGAGCGTTATCTTCATGTGGAAGGGACGAGTACGCTGTTGTTCACCGAGAATGACACGAACAACGCGCGCCTTTTCCAAGGGACCAACCAGAGCGCATACGTCAAGGACGGTATCAACGAGTACATCGTGCACGGGCACTCAGACGCAGTGAACCCGGCCAAGCAGGGAACCAAGGCGTCGGTGCACTACCGCATGACAATTCCGGTGGCAGCATCACACACGGTTCGTCTGAGGCTGAACGAAACGCCTCCTGCCATGGGATCGGCCAACAAGCGAACGCGGGGACCGTTCGGCGCCGATTTCGCAGCGTCGATGAACGAGCGCCGTCGCGAGGCTGACGAGTTCTTTGCGACAGTGATCGCTGAGGGGCTCGACGAGGATCAGGCACGCGTCACGCGGCAGGCGCTGGCCGGCATGCTCTGGACCAAGCAATTCTTTCACTACGACGTGAACAAGTGGCTAAAGGAGCACGGCTCCGATCCCTTCACGCCGTCACGACGCGCTTCGCGCAACGACCACTGGCACCACATGTACAATGCCGACATCATCTCGATGCCTGACAAATGGGAGTATCCGTGGTACGCTGCATGGGACCTGGCCTTCCACGTCCTGGCCCTGACAATGGTGGACCCCGACTTCGGCAAACAGCAGCTCGACCTGATGCTGCGTGCACGGTACATGCACCCAAACGGCCAGATTCCCGCCTATGAATGGAACTTCGGCGACGTCAATCCGCCTGTACACGCCTGGGCCACGATCTTCACGTACCGCCTCGACAAGGCCGCCAAGGGCCAAGGAGATGAGAAGTGGCTGCAAAGCAGCTTCCAGAAGCTGCTCCTGAACTTCACCTGGTGGGTCAACCGCAAGGACCGGTCCGATCGAAATGCGTTCGAGGGTGGCTTCCTGGGCCTCGACAACATCGGCGTGTTCGACCGCAGCGCGCCGCTGCCCACTGGTGGTTATTTGGAACAGGCCGACGGCACCGCGTGGATGGTTCTTTTCTGCGAGAACATGTTCGAGATCGCGGTCGAACTGGCGCTGAGCAATCCACAATACGCGGATATGGCCCTCAAGTTCGTCGAGCACTTCTACTGGATCGCCACGGCCATGACACATGTGGGTGACGCGGGGATGTGGGACGAGGAGGACGGCTTCTTCTACGACGTGCTCCGGCTGCCCGACGGCAGGGCCCAGCGCTTGAAAGTCAGGTCCATGGTCGGCCTGCTGCCCCTGTGCGCTGCAACGATGTTCCAGGGGAAAATGAGCGCCAAGTACCCGGAGGTGCGAGACCGGATCAATTCGTTTTTCGAAACCCGCGCCGAGATTCGTACGGCCATCCACGACCCGCTCAAGCTGGGTGTGGCCGGCCGCCAACTGGCTTCCATCCTGGATGAGCGCAAGCTGCGGCGAGTGCTGGCGGTCATGCTCGACGAGGACGAGTTCCTCAGTCAGCACGGAATCCGCTCGTTGTCTCGATATCATGCCGAGCATCCGTTTACGTTTCGAGTCGGCGATCGGGATTACGGTGTTGGCTATCTTCCAGGTGAATCCGACAGCGGCATGTTCGGCGGCAACTCCAACTGGCGCGGTCCAATCTGGCTGCCGGTCAATGGTCTGATCATCCGGGCACTGCTCCAATACTACGCGTACTTCGGAGACGACTTCAAAGTCGAATGTCCCACCCGGTCGGGACGACATATGACCTTGTATCAGGTGGCAGAAGAGATCACCAACCGCCTTTCTCGCATCTTCCTCCGCGACACTGAAGGACGGCGGCCGTTGTACGGAGGCACCGAAAAGTTTCAGCAGGACCCTTATTGGCGGGATCTGATCCTGTTCTATGAGTATTTCCACGGTGACAACGGTGCGGGACTGGGTGCGAGTCATCAGACGGGATGGACCGGCATCATCGCGCGCATGATGGACCTGTTTGCCACCACATCGCCTGAGCAGGTGCTGGAAACCGGCGGGTTGGCGGCGACGGCAGATGTAGAGCCCGCGGTAAGCGCGTGACCCGACGGACAATTCGTGAGGTTCGGCCGATGGAGAAGCCACGCTATCCGTGCCTGTATCAGATCAACACGCGCGTCTGGCTGACAGAACTGTCGCAGACACTCGGACGGACTGCAACGCTCGACGACATACCGGATGCCGAGCTCGATCGACTGGCCGCGACCGGGTTCGACTGGATTTGGCTGCTCAGCGTGTGGCGAACGGGATCAGCCGCCCAGCAGGTATCGCGCTTGAATAGCGAGTGGCGACACGAGTTTCAGGAGACGCTCCCCGACCTTCGAGAGGACGATATCGCCGGCTCGGGTTTCGCGATCTCCGGGTACACCGTGCATCCAAGCCTCGGGGGCGATACAGCGCTGGCGCGTGTTCGACAGCGCCTACGGGATCGCGGTCTGCGGCTGATGCTCGACTTCGTGCCCAACCACACGGCGCCGGATCATCCCTGGGTGGAGGAACACCCGGAATATTATGTGGCAGGAACCGAGTCAGACCTTGAGCAAGCGCCGCAGAATTACACACGTATCCCCCAGAACGACCGGGTGGTGGCGTTTGGACGCGACCCGTACTTCGCGGGCTGGCCCGACACATTGCAGCTCGACTACAGCAATCCAGCAACGCAACAAGCGATGTGCAGTGAACTCCTCAGGATTGCGAGCCAATGCGACGGCGTCCGGTGTGACATGGCGATGCTGGTCCTGCCGGATGTATTCGAGCGCACCTGGGGCCGTCGCGCCCCGCTGTTCTGGCCGGATATGACGCGGCGAGTGCGCGAACGGGTCCCCGGATTTTGCTTCATGGCGGAAGTGTACTGGGATCTCGAATGGACGATGCAGCAGCAAGGCTTCGATTACGCCTACGACAAACGGCTATACGATCGCTTACGCGATGGCCACGCAAGGCCCGTGCGCGAGCACTTTCGCGCCGGCCTGGACTTCCAGGACAAGGTCGCGCGTTTCATGGAGAACCACGACGAGCCGCGCGCGGCCGCCATCTTCCCGCCGGCGATGCACCAGGCGGCAGCCGTTATCACATACCTGTCACCAGGTCTGCGGTTCTTTCATCAAGGTCAATTCGAAGGACGCAGGAAGCGCATTGCGCCGCACCTCGTGCGCGCGCCGATCGAACCCGTCGATGAAGCCGTCAAGCGGTTCTACGAAGGACTGCTCTCAGTGATGCGCAATAGAACTGTTCGCGATGGCGATTGGTGCAAGCTCGACTGCGAACCGGCGTGGGACGGCAACTGGACCTCGGATGGGTTTCTGGCTTTTGGATGGCAGCGAGACGCAGCGCGGCTGCTCGTCGTCGTGAACTATGCCAGCAACCAGGGCCAATGTTACGTGCGACTGCCATACGCCGATCCGGATGGTGGTACGGTCCGCTTCACCGACCTCACGAGTGGCGCTTGTTACGAGCACGCCGAGAACGACCTTTTGTCGACAGGGCTCTACATCGACTTGCCACCCTGGGGGTATCACTTGTTCGAGATGAAACCAGCCTAACCGACGTTCCGTTAGTGACGGGGCGATGTGAGAGATGCCGCGTTGCGCACACGACAGTCGCTGTATACTCTCGAGTACGTCGAAGGCAGCAGTTCGGAGCCCGTCGTGCCTGTGCGGGGCGGGTTCCGATCACTACCGGGAATAAATCTGGATCCGCCTGTCTACGTCGACCATCCTGAGCATACGCTCTACTCACACCTGCGCGGCGCCTCAGTAGCTGGCGGAGCCGTCATTCTGTTCGGTTGCGATCCGTTGAGTTGAGAGCCTGCACGCTGACAGCGGCGACCAGTCCAGTCAGGACAATACCGGAAAGGCCAATTGCCAAGGCCACTATCCGCGCCACGACATGCTTGGGTACAAGATCGCCATAGCCGATTGTAAGCCCCGTGACGAAGGTGAAGTACAGGGTTTCACCTAGCCGCCAATTCTCGATCTCTCCGACGGCAACGCCGGATCCCACCATGACAACAAGGATCCCGGAAAAGATCGGCCACAATATGCGAACCTGTTGGAACAGCGCCGCGAAGAACAGTCGCCTCATTCTCTTCGATTGAGACCTGGAGCTTTTGCTTCCCGCCATGGCCTTCCTCCTTCAATTCAGGCGATAACGCCGGCATGCTTGCAGTGTCTGTGGCTAACTTGGCGTGAGCTCAGTCAACGAAACGCCAGCAATGCTTCAGCCGCCATTGTTTCGAATTCAGAAGGATCAACCACGGCAACCAAGAAGACGCGCCTGTTGTCACCATCAACATGGGTAGTGCGCGCTGGTTCGCCGTATGTCGACCTCATTCGGTAAGGCTTCCCGCAGGCCGAGACAGACACTGCAGACAGCAATCAAATAGATTTCAAGGAAACGGGCTTCGTTGCCGCCGAGTCCTTCGCCATCCCGCGGGCAAACACGTCCGTCAGGATCGTGCTCAGAACCGATGTAACGACTAACAGCACCAGCACCGCGTTAAAAATTTCTTCGGAGAGCAGCCTCTCCCCGGCGGCATTGAGAGTGTTGAAGCCCACCAAAGTGGCCGCGAGCGTGGCCGCGACTTGCGGCAGTGTAAGTGCCCACATCGTCAATCTCGCCGGACGCGAATAGCCAAAGGCGCGACCAGCGATCGCGGCTGCGGCTCCTTTTCCCACGATCAGAGCTGCAATCATGCCCGCAACCAGCCAAAAGTGGCTGAATATAGTCTGCCCAACCGCATTGGGGACAATGAGGAAGCCCACAACAATGAAGAAGATCGGAATAAAAAACGACTTACCGAAGAAATCCAATTTCTCCTTCGCCGGGTGGTCGCCGACAGCAGAGTTAACCGCCAATCCAGCCATAAACGCACCAACGATGTCTGGCAGATTGATGAAATTGGCGAGCTCGCCGGCCACCGCCATTATGCCAAGCATGGTGACAAAATAGGCCTCCTGATGATCGCGTAGCTTGTCCAAGATCCAAGCACCGACCCGGCTTACGCCTATCAGGACTAACGGCACAAAGATGGCAACCTCGATAAGTTGCAGCGCAAGTCCCGATACCGAAAAGCCGGTCGTGTAAACTGAAACGCAAATGCCGAAGACGACAAGCGACAACGTATCCGCTACCAAAGTCGCGCCAATCACGACCACGACCGGCTCAAACCCGAGAACCCCAAGACGCGCAACGATTGGCAGCGCGAGCAAGGTGTGCGATGACAACAGCGAGCCGATGACGATAGCGGGGATCATCCCGTAACCGAACGCGAGGCCATACGCTGTGCCGAGCAACTGGGGTATTATGGTTGTGACGACACCGAATACAACGCTTCGGGCCTGAGCCTTCCGAAAAAGGTCGATCTCAATCTCCAGCCCCGCCCCGAACATCAGCAGCAGCCTCCCGAGGTCACCGAAGAACTGAACGATCGGGTGGTTCATCGGGGCGACGTCCAGAACATACGGCCCGAGCAGGACTCCGAAGGCTAGCAGCCCCACGATTTCGGGAACTCTGAAGCGGCGTGCAAGCGCCGGTGCAACCGCAATAATAGCCATGATGATCGCGAACTTTGTCAGGTTCGGCAGCGCCACCGCGTGGGCTCTAAAAACATCTAGCCATTCCATCGTCATATGCTCCACGACCGCCATGGTTGGCATCGAAACCTGAAACGGTGCGACCGCCACGCGGATGCGATGACAACAACTGCCGACCAGGAAGATCTCGCGGCAAGCGATACAGTCCTTTACGCATCACGCCTTGAGCGCGACACGATCGTGCTCGGCCTGATCCACATAGAGCAGAGCAAATATTGCCATAGTTGCATCGATCGCTCCATTTTGAACTATCGAGCTACTCGCTGATCGTCGCGGAAAATTCAGTAGTCTTTACACAAGCGCGGACGAACAGCCGCCTCTCCTAATACAGCTACTCATCATACTACATCAATGGGCCTGGAGGCTACGTTCGAGACTCCGCAACACCTCTGCTGAGGTTGAGCTATAATGCCATTCCGACGGTATCCTTGAGGGCGCCGTCTGGACCCTCAGGTGCGTCGTCTGAAGCCAAGGAGGGTAAGCTCATGTTTCTCGATTATTTCGCGCTGGGCGTCCTGATCTTCGTGGTGATAACCCTTTTCTATGGGATCATCGCCATTCACGACATACCCCATCTCATCGCCGAATCGCGCAATCACCCGCATCAGGATGCAATCCACATCGCCGGCTGGGTAAGCCTGTTCACACTCCATGCCATCTGGCCGTTCCTCTTTATATGGGCAACGCTCTATCGTGAGGATCGAGGCTGGGGCATCCGCCAAGATGGGAAACTCCCAACACAAGTCGAAGCCAGTGTTCAAATTGCCCGGCTGCATGCTCGCATCGCCGAGCTTGAAGGGCAAGTGTCAACGAGGGAGGCAGTCTGATGGAACTCCTGCTCATGATGATCTACGCAGCGATCTGCATTGTAATCTTCAAGCTGTTCAGAATTCCGGTCAATCAATGGTCCCTCTCCACAGCGGTGCTTGGCGGCATCTTCATCATTTCCGCCCTCATCCTGGGGATGAGCTACAACCACCCGTTCTCCAGCGACGGCCGCATCTACTTTACCTCATCGCCGGTGATCCCTGCGGTCGGCGGGTTGGTGGTCGACGTGCCGGTCCAAGCGAACATGCCGTTGAAGAAGGGTGACGTACTGTTCCAGATTGATCGGCGCCCCTACGAGTTCGCGGTCGACCAGAAGAAAGCGCAACTCGCCGAGGCCAAGCAGACGGTGCTGCAATTGAAGGCCGCGCTGGATGCAGCCCAGTCGGGGGTGGAGGGCGCCATCGCCACGCGCGACCGGACGCAGCAGAGCTACGATCGCATAGTACAGTCGAACGAGAAGGCCAAGGAGGTGGGGCGTGCCGCTGTCTATTCGGAGCTCGAAGTCGACAACCGGCGCGGCCAGTATCTGACGGCCGAGGCTGCTGTAGCCACGGCACAAGCGCAGGCCACGCAAGCGCGCCTTGCCTATGAATCTGAAGTCAACGGGGTAAACCCGACCGTTGCCCGTGTCACTGCCGAATTGAACAATGCTCAGTTCGAGCTCGACCAGACGACCGTTCGGGCGCCGAGCGATGGCTATGTGGCCCAGCTCTTTCTGCGTCCGGGCATGATGGCCAACCCGCTTCCCTTGAGGCCGGTCATGGTCTTCATCAACAGCGAAGACAGGCAACTTGCCGCGGCATTTATCCAGAATTCCCTCCAGCGCGTGCGGACGGATGATGAAGCGGAAGTCGCCTTCAAGGCAGTTCCTGGCAAGATCTTCAAGGCAAAGGTGGGGCAGATCATCGATGTCATGGCGCAGGGTCAACTTCAGCCAACTGGCGCCCTCATCGACCCGCAGTCGCCCGAGCGCCTACAACCCGGCCTGACCTTGGCCCAGATCAACGTCACCGAGGATTTGACCCCGTACCAACTGCCGGGTGGTGTGGTTGCCGAAGTCGCCATCTACACCGAGCACCTGCATCACCTTGCTCTGCTCCGTAAGGTCTTGCTGCGCATGAGTAGTTGGATGAACTTCGTGTTCCTCGAGCACTGATGCAGGCTGGCGGCACACCCGCTGGCTGGAAGGGCGAATTTCGCCGGTGTAGATGCGTGAGAGAGAGCGAGGTTTTCGGATCTCGTGGTTCGTCTACGATTGCTCCTTCGCTCTCCCATCATGGGCAATCGAAGGCAGAGCAAGCCGCCTTGCCCTATTTGGTGGCGGCTTCCTTGCGCCGCTAGGTTGCTGTATATTAGCAAGAGCACCTGTGACGTTGCGCGCACAACCAGTCAATAGGCAAAGCCGGAGGTCTACAGACCTTGGCCGCGCCGCTTGCGACAATCGCAATTCTTATGCAGGCCACCATTTTGAAGGGTTAAGGTTGAGCCGAGAGTCGCACTCGGGCCGTCCAAGCGAGAGCGGACCCAAGTGAACGCTGCAGGGGCTATTCCATCCCGCGCCGTTGCTTAAACCACGCGGAGTGTCTTCTTACTGTGTCAGTGGAGGAAACGCCCATGCGATATCGATCGGAATCCCCGTTTCAAAATGCCAGACTGCTTGCCGTTACCTTGGCGCTCGCGGCGCTGGCCGGCGCGACGCCCGGCCACGCCGATGAAAAGCAGGCGAAGGACCTGCTGAAGACCATGTCGGACTATATGGCGGCGCAAGAGGCAATCTCGTTCGAGTATGACACGAGCCTGGAAGTCGTTACCAAGAAGCACCAAAAGCTGGCACTTGCGAGCTCCGGCGCCGTGACGCTCAAAAGGCCCGACAAGATACGCGTTACGCGTCAGGGCGGCTTCGCCAATGTCGAAATGGTATTTGACGGAAAAACGCTGTCGGTGCTCGGCAAGGACGCCAACCTCTTTGCTCAGACCGAAGTGCCGGGAACAATTGATCACCTCATCGACGCATTGCGGGACAAATTCCACAGGCCGTTGCCGGCCGGGGACATCTTGATGTCTCATCCCTACGACGAGCTCATGCCCCATGTCGTCGATGTGAAGGATCTCGGGAGCGGCGTCATTCGGGGTGAGGAATGCGACCACCTCGCCTTTCGCACCGATGATGGGGTGGATTGGCAAATCTGGATCGCCCAGGGTCAGAGCCCGTATCCTTGCCGTTATGTCGTCACCAGCACGAAAGTGGCGGGGTTTCCCCAATACACGATCGACATAAGGTCCTGGAAGGCAGGGTCGGACGCGGCGGCAGGCAACTTCAGCTTCAAAGCTCCCGATGGGGCCAAGGAGCGGAAGCTGAACGACCTTCCCGACACCGACGAACTGCCAGAACTATTCTCTGTAAAACGATAGGACTCGAAAGGAGGGACGACATGCTCAACCGGATCGCTATCATATTGCTGGCTTTGGCCGCCGGCGCTTCATGCATCGAAATTGGCGGGGGCCTCCCGGTCGAATTCAACTTCGTGTCAAACGCCGAGGCCAGGGTCGGGCGTCCGCTGACACCTGTCAGCGTCGCCGGCGTTGCTCGCAGGAGCGCGCGCCGATGCGCGGCCGGGGTCTATTATTGTTAGCTAAGGTGGCAGCCGAAGGCGAACAGCATCCATCTCCTCCTCTTCAGGGAGCAAACTCCCTTCCTGAGGACAATACGCTATCAGCCATGCGGAAAACCTTGCATCCAGGCATTTGCTGAAGCTTTGGGTTGGCTGGGGAAGGGCGGATGTGGATGGTAGATTATCGGCACCCCGTGGAAGCGGCATGCCTTGATGTCTCCTGCATTGAGCCTTGATTTCATTGGAGAACATTAGGGGCGCTTGAAACATAGTCGGGTGAGCGGGCCATGTGGCGGCGACGCACTTTCCGGTGAAGGTAAATGGCTATCAATGCCTGCGATTGCAGAGGTGGCTCCCGGCAAGGCTCGCCATAGCTGTACCAACCGCGGAAAAACGGATGTTGAATATTAGATCCTTCCGACTCCGGCAGAATAAAAGACCCAGTCGGTGGCGACGCCAAGGGCAACGGCGCAATCTCTCACAGGAAGCTTGAGAACGAACACAGGTTTTCTGGGTGGTTGCCATTATTGAGTGGCTGAGTTCAATCGCAGACCGATTGGCACGCAGCCGCCAACATCCTGTTAGTGACGCGCCAACGGGAGATTGCTTAGGCTGTGCTCCTTGCTCTTGATGGGAGGCGAACCATCGGAAGGCGTGCGTTGGTGAACCCCTCAAACTGCCTGCATGTAATCCGCCACACTGTAGCAATGGCTCGCCTGATAGGCGTTCCGCCCCCGGCTCATGTGGGTCAGGTTGAACGTGCGGATGGCGCTCAGTACGCGGCGGCTTCTGAGAAATTTGCGGATCGAGACAGAGCCGCGCACATTGATGCCGAAAATGTCCGCACCACGCGGGAAGAAGTAACTGACGTGCTCTGGCATCGCGACACTTTGCTCAAGAAAGTGTTCGTCCACCCGGCTCGGCGTTGCTGAGCCATCTGTAGTGAAATCCGAAAGATGCACGATGAATCGGGCGCGGATATCGTCACCGTGGGCATAGAGCGTGAAGAGCTCCATCCAGCTCGCATTGACGCGTATGAGCGGCTTGTCCGAGGTGGATGGCAGACAGGAAACCGACCAGTAGTAGCGCTCGGTCTTGCGCATGATCGGAATGCAGTTTGGACCGTATAGCCCGAGAATCTCCAGTAGTTGCCTCGCTTGCGGGCGACTGAGGAGCTTCTCAAATCGAGCGACATATTTGAAGCGCTGTTCAAGGGACTCCGGGCGCTCGCCCGCGTCCAACAAGTCGATCTTCCCCGCTATCCAATCGCGCTGCTGCTGAAGATCGAGGAATTGTCCCACACCGGTTGTTCTCGGGCGTGAAGTCGCGCCCATGTCAGACGTCCTGCGAAATACGTATGCACGTCATCGTCCAGCTCCTGTCTCCGCTGGAATGTCAGCGGTTATAAGCATCGCGCCCAGTGCGCCTTCCAATGATACCTCGTCAATGGTAAATTTGGAAAGTCTGTGCAACCACGATTAGAAAGTCACATGACCGTTCGTCGTCTTGGCAACGGCTCAAGACGGCTATTCCCAGCGCCGCTAAGCGGCCGCTTCCGGGATCAGGGTTCGCTGTGTGATCCAGCGGTTGAGAATCGCGACAATTCCGGAGCTCCCATCGTCCAAAGGATATGAGAGCCCAATGCCGGTAAGAACGGAACCCACCCAATCGCGGCAAATATCTGCTTCAGAACCGTATGATTGCTCCGAGAACGGGGCCTTGCTGGGTTACGTCAAATACAAACCCATTGTGGCTGTAATCGACACCTAGCGCACGATAGCCGGCGATGATCGAGACAGCGTTGTTCCATTGGTACCCCACCCCACCCATCAGGTCCCATGATAGGTTTGAAGAAACATCGAACCCGCCAATCATCGCCCAACCCGTAAGGAACCAGGAAGACGTCATATCAACGCGAGTCTTCGCACCGATCATCGGGTCCACCCACGACTGCCTTTCCGTGCCGCTGAAGGCAGCCAAAGGAGCTCCGCCTGCCGTCAGGCCCAGGCTCAGTTGATTGTCCACGCTCCAAACGCGCACACCGGCCATGAGGTCGAGCGATGCCGTTGGAATTGCCACGGCGCGATATTCACCCATCAGCGTCGCGGTGACGCTCGTTGTCTCGAGGGTGCCGGACAGGTTCAATGGGATGCCGCCGATCGCGCCCGTAAGCGATCGATCGGCTTCGATCTTGAGGTAAATAAGATCGGTGAACACGCCCCAGGTTCCGTTATGGGCCTCTCCGACGACCATCCCGCCAAAGCGTAGATCGTCGAAGATATCGCAAAAAGGCACATCGACAGTCACAGGACCCCTGCCACGCGCTCCCACATCTCCGCGTATTCCAGCCGCCCAAAATAAGGTGCGACACTGAACGTCCACGGATTGTCGATGGGGGCGATGTCAGGTGAGGCTACCCACGCCACGGGGTCAGCCGCCAACGCGGAGGTTCCTCCAAGCACACTTAGAGTGAGCACTGCGGCAAAAGTAAATCTAGAATAAGAGTTCACCGGCCACTCCCCTCGGCAAGTCCCCAAATTTCGTACCATAGTGCTGGAGTCGTCTCAAATGGCAACAAGGCCATTTGCACGTCTATTCAGCGATCGGTTTTGTCGGCAACGCCTCGTAAGGATCTGCTTGGGCGGTCACCGTCGTCCGTGCCTTGGTTCCCGGCATGATCTCGAATCGAGGGTCGAAGTCGATCATCGTCGATGCCAGCTTCGCCAGTACGCTGATGTCCCCATCGGCCTTGGCAGTGCCGCTCGCCAATTGAGCTTCGAGCGTCTTTACTCCCATCATTGTCTGCTCGAGGTCGGAGCGATTAATGGTCAAGGTAAGATCTGGCTTGAGAGACTGAAAGCCGGCGATGTTGGTGAGCGTCGCATTCTCCATCTCGATTATGAACTTTTCGCCGTTATCTGGGGTGACCAGATTGACTGTAAAGCGCATGCCCTCCGCCAAGCGGCTATCCATGCGGATGCCGAGGAAGTTGAGAAAGAGTTCGGTCGACATCGCGCGAATGACATCCGGACTGCTCGAATTTGCCGTCTCGCCCTGGGGTATGCCGGTTCTAAGCTCGTATGCGGCTGCCAGGAAGCTGTTGCGCAAGCCCGGGTTCTCCTGCTGATAGCCGAGTTGCTCGAAGACATCGGCGAGCAGATCCTTGGCGTCGCCATTGCTAGGCTCTGTCAGCACCAACTTGTTGAGAACCTCGCTCGCCAACAGATATTTGCCTTCGTCGTGTAACGCGCGCGCCCTCTCCAGGATTTTTCCCGGGCCTCCCATCATCTCGACGTAGAGCGGCGCGGAATCCGCAGGCGAGAGCGGGATGAGCGTCGTCGGATTGCAGTCCCAGAACCCCAGATAGCGTTGGATTACGCCGCGGGCATTATGTTCGGGGGAGCCATGATAGCCGCGGCAGTACCACTTGTCCTGCAGACCCTTTGGCAGCCGATAGACATTATGGACTTCGTTGATCGTAACGCCTTGGTTTGCAAGGTGAAGGACCTGATTGTTCATGTTTGCATAGAGATCGCGCTGCGCTCGCATAACCTCCTGTACTCTTTCATTGCCCCATCTCGGCCAATGATGTGAGGCAAACATGACCTCGGCCTCCTGACCGTAGAGGTGGAGGGCCTGGGCGATATACTTTGACCAGTTTAAGGGATCGCGCACCGGCGCGCCGCGTAGCGTATAGATGTTATGGAGTGAGGCTATTATATTCTCTGCCATCCACAGCGCTTTCATATCCGGGATGTAGGTATTCATCTCGCGAGGCGCTTCGGTATTGGGCGTATTTTGAAAGATCATGCGGATGCCGTCGACGTCAAATTCCTCGATCGCCTCGGAGACGAAGCGGTTCGGAGCGATTAGTCCGGTAGCACCCGCCGAAACCCCCTGTCCCAGCCCCTGACCGACGTAGCCGTGAGGAGCGGCGGGAAGCAGCAAGCCGTACTGGTAGAAAAGACGGCGGTTCATCGCGTTGCCGGCATAGACGTTCTCTGAGATGGTAAAGTCCATGAAGTCCGCAGGTGCGATCATTGCAACCTTGCCCGAACGAACATCGTCTTCATCGACGATCGCTCGCACACCACCCCAATGATCCCCGTGCGTATGGGAATAGATCACCGCAGTTACCGGCAGACCTACGCCAACGTGCTTTTGAAAGAGGTTCCAAGCTGCCCTGACGGGTTCGCCGCTCACCATCGGGTCAAAGACGATCCAGCCGGTCTTGCCGCGAACAAAGGTAATGTTCGAAAGGTCGAACCCCCGCACCTGGTAGATGCCGGGGATTACTTCATAAAGGCCGTAGTTGTTATTGAGGCGCGAAAGTCGATGTAGCGATGGATGGATACTGTCAAATTCCTCCTGTTGATCAAGAAACTGGAAGCGTTCCATGTCCCACGCGACATGTCCGGCGTCGGCCATGATCTTCATGTCAGTCATCGGCGCGATGAGGCCCTTCTTCTGTTCTTCGAAGTCCCTCTGGTCTGTGAAGGGCAACGTGGCCCTGGCATCCTTGAGTATCGCTCTTGTGAAGCTGGATGGTGCCTTGCCCTTGGGATGGAAGTGGTTCGGCAAGGTCCGTGTGGACGTAGATGCTCGGGCGGGGTTGTCTTCGAGGAAGAGGTTGCCTCCGATGGCCAACGCGGCGCCCGCCGCAGGAAGCGCACCGATAAACTGACGTCTCGTAGTCATCTTATGCTCCTCACCAGAATAGAAATCCTGCTGACGATCAATCAATGCGTCAGAAACGACCTTGACCTAGATCAAAATGCAGGTCTACTCCCACAAGACATTGCAACGTTAAGGATGATGTCCCAGGGAGGGGTTGTCTTCTCTATCGGCGTGGTGAGGTCAAGCACCTTCTGACTATCCGCAGCTACGGTGATTGATGTCTTCGCAGTATCGCGCTTCTCTCCGGGATCGGCCTGTACGGCCCTCCCACTATGGGACCAGAAGAATGAGGCGGAACAATCTAATCGGCGACCTAATCGCAATAAACGACCGTACCAAGACAATCACGCGAACTCAACGGCGGCGGAATCGTCTTGTCTCCATTTTTCTCGTTACCCTTGTTGCTAACTACGCAGCAACAGGCAAGCTCTCCCGTGTCCAACAGAATTCGGTTCCGTCACTCCACATGCGATGCATGATCACCGCAAGCCGTCGAGCCAACGCGACAACCGCTTTTTGCCTGCCGCGGCGTTTGGCGATATTCATCGCCCACGCTTTTAGCCACGACCATTTCTTGACGTTTAACCTTTGCGTCGCGATCGCCGCCAGCGACTGGATGAAGCCCGCACTGCCGGTTGCTATCAGCACCTAAAGGCCGAAATCTCCCGAGAACTCGATCGCCTCGAATTATTGCTCACACAAATCAAGGCTGTAGAAGCAGAACGAGATGCTTTGATAGCCCGTGAGACAGCGGATACGCCGGCAAGAGCTACCGCGCTTTTGGGGATCAGAGGAATAGGTCCTGAGTTCGCGACGATCATCTACTCGGAAGGTCTGTTTAGACACTTCGACAACCGGCGTCAGGTCGCTGCCTACGCGGGACTAGTCTAGCTCCGTCGCCATGGCAGTGCGGTAACGTCAACCGTGATCAAGGTGTCTCGAAGGCAGGGAACCCACGTCTGCGAGCGACGATGGTCGAACTCGCCTGGCTGTGGCTCCGCTACCAACCAAACTCGGCGCTCTCTCACTGGTTCAAGGAACGCATCGCCCGCAACAGCGGTCGCCTCAAACAGCCAATGGTTGTCGCGTTGGCGCGCAAGTTGCTAGTCGCACTCTGGAAGTACGTGAACTCTGGTGTTGTAATCGAGGGTGCGATCATTAAAACGTCTAAAAATACAGAAGCAACTGTCAATACTCATCCTCGGGAACTGATCGGCCCTGACGGATCCAGGTGGACGGACCGGGATTCCCATTGGCTTTACCCGCCGATCTTGAGAATGGTCCCGTTCTCCTGAGCCCGTGCCCGTCGAATGCGGGATAGTGGTCCAGCCGCTGAAACCGGCGACCGGATGTGAGGTTGTACAAGGTCCGAGAACGGGCCGGTAATTGCTATGGGCTCAGACCATGGATCCGCCCACCAAGGAGAAATTCAATGCTACCCAGATGATTCACTTGACAATTCCTGATGTGGTGGGAATCGAACTGACGACCCGCTTAGCGAAGAGTTTGTCACACTCGAATCTCATCTCCGCAGCCTTGCGGCATCCTTCGACGGCGGAAGTCCGAACTGGCGGGTATATTCCCGGCTGAACTGGTTCGGACTTTCATAGCCGACATGAAAGGCAACAGAAGTCGCGTTCACCTCCCCGGCAATCAGCAAAGATCGTGCATGGAGGAGGCGAATATGCTTTTGGTATTGGAGCGGGCTCAGCGCCGTCACTGCCTTGAAGTGGCGGTGAAAGGCTGAGACGCTCAGCGCCGCCATGTCCGCCAGCGCCTCGACACGAAGCGGCTTGGTGAAATTCTCGCGTATCCATTGTATGGCGATACTAACCCTCGAAAGAGCGGTATCGGGGGTCGCGATATCCCGTAGCATCCAGCCGAGCGGTCCCTGCAGCACGCGGAAGAGTATTTCCCGCTCGTAGGGCGGCGCCAGGGCAGCGATCTCGTTCGGGCGCTCCATCAACCGCAGCATGCGAACCCAAGCATCCAGTAGATCCGTCGTGACCGGCGCCACGGAAAAGCCGGCGCTATGAAGTTCGCCTCCGGCAGGTTTGGGCAGATCGACCAAAAGGTTCGCAACGATTGCCGGTTCCAGTGTCAGGCTGATCGCTAGATAAGGCTCATGGTCTACTGACGGATATACAGATCCCATGGCAGGCAGATCGATGGACATCACGAAATAGGTCGCGGGATCATAACGGAAGGTCCGGTCGCCGACAGTCATAGTCTTCGACCCGGTCAAAATGAGATTGACTATCGGATCGTATACTGCGGCAAGCCTGTGCTCTGGGATCTCGCCCTGCACCATCGCGACGCGCGGAATGCCTGTCTCGGTACGGCGGTTCTCTGCCTTGGAGGCCAATTGCCTGAGTTCTTGAAGCTGTGCGTCCATGAAATTTCTTGTTTCATAGCAATGCTGCGCAATCAACACGAAAGCAGAAATAGGCAAGCTTCGAAGAGGATCGTGCGAGCGGTCGCGAGCGGTCTGCCGCTATCTTTTGCTTATCCAAATCGAAGGAGAAGCATATGAGCATCGTCATCATCACCGGCGGCAGCCGCGGCCTTGGGGCCAGTGCCGCGATCCAGTGCGCTAAACGCGGTATGGGTATCATCCTGACCTACAACAATAATCCGGAAGCAGCAGAGAACGTAGTGCAGAGCATTGAATCCGAGGGCGTTAAGGCTGCAGCTCTGAAGTTGGACGTCGGCGATAGCGGGTCGTTTGCCGCCTTCCGCGAAACGGTGCGCGTTACGCTCGGCAAGGTTTGGGGCAGAAGTGACTTCGACTTCCTCGTCAACAACGCCGGATATGGTCTCTACAACCTGATCGCCACCGTGACCGAAGAGCAGTTCGACGGGCTGTTTCGTGTCCATCTTAAGGGGCCATTCTTTCTCACCAAAGCATTGCTTCCTATAATGGTCGACGGCGGACACATCGTAAACGTCAGCAGCGCCACCAGCCGAGTCGCGACCGCCGGCGTCGCGGCCTACGCTAGCTTCAAGGGCGGGCTGGAAGTGCTGACACGCTACATGGCCAAGGAATTCGGGGAGCGGCGCATCCGTGCCAATTCCATTGCGCCGGGCGCCATCCGCACTGAACTCGGCGGCGGCCTGAACGAGGAATTCGAGGTACTGCTGGCCGGACAGACGGCGCTTGGTCGCGTCGGCGAGCCTGACGATGTTGGCTGCATGATCGCAAGCCTGCTGTCGAACGACAACCGCTGGATCAACGCGCAAAATATCGAAGTCGCCGGCGGCTACATTATCTGACTCTGGCGTCTCATGCTCTATCAAATCTTCCTCACGATCCGTGGCATTACTCGTTCGATCGTTTTCCATGAATGAATGCCTTCGATCCTCGGGATCATTGGGCGCCTTGATCACAACAGGAACGGTGGTCCTGCGGGCCCGAACCTTGAGAGCTTTGGTGCAAACGGACACTTGTTCTTCTGGTTTCGGCACAGGACAGGGGACCTTGACGGCTACAGTCTCGAATTCTTCTGCAAAAGCTTACAGTACGGGAGTTGATGCCGTGACCGAACAGCAAGACGCCTTGCGCAGAGCCGTCGATGCGCTAATTGCCGCGACCAATACCTTCGACGTCGAAGCCGTGCTGGCCCTGTTCACGCCCGATGCAGTGGTCGACGATCCTTCGACCGGCCACCGCTTCGTCGGCCATGCGGGTATCTGCGACTACATTGAGCGATATTTCGTCGGTTATCACACCGTTACCCGCGTCCTCTCATTTGATGTCCTCGGCGACAATCAAGTCCGCGTTCGGGTTGATTTCACCGGCGACTTCGGCCACGAAATTGGTTTGATGGAGCTCTCTTTCGATGCCAAGGGCCTAATCGATCGCATAGAAGCCGATCTCGAATAGGTCAGGCAGAAAAGTCGCACCAATGCGAAGAAGGCATGCTCCGCTGCGCGACCACCACAATCGCCGTATGGGCGCAAAGGGGAGCACCTACCGGTACACGATCCGCGCATGATCTCAGAAACAACCAATCCGGGCAGAATCCAAAGGCCGGGGCTCTCGCGGGAGATTATTCTACCTGGGCAAACAGCTTTTCCGCATGGACTAGACCACCTCAGGCCTCTGAAGATTTGAACGGTCTTGTAAATTCATACGCCCAGACAGAATCATAGCTGATGTTCAGTGGAGGGAGAACGACGATGGTCAAGGTTTGTGTTGTGGAATGGCCTGATGGGCTCGTGATCGATAGCTATTCCTGGAAAGACCTCGCAGATCGTCTGCGGACGCTGCGTCCGGATATCCTCGTCACCAACGAGATGCCGTTTGGCGCCTGGCTTCCCAAAGCTCTGCCATTCGACCTCGGACGCGCAAGAGAATGGGCGCAACTCCATCAAGACGGGCTCGATGCGCTCGGCGCTCTTGCCAAGGCGGTGATTTCCTCACGGCCCGTTCTATACGGCGAGACATTGGCCAATGAAGCATTCGTGATCGAAAACGGGAAATATGGCGTGTTGCATCATAAGCATATCTTTCCAGCCGAGGAAGGATGGCAGGAAGACGGCTGGTTTTCCCCTTGCATTCCGGGCTTCGAAACAAAAGAAATCGCAGGTCTAAGGGTTGGCGTTCTTCTGTGCACGGAACTAATGTTTCCGGACCGAGCACGCGCGCTCGGGAAGCAAGGCGCCCATCTCATCACCGTACCGCGTGCTTCCGGCCGCGATATGACCTACTGGCGGACAGCCGGAGCGATGGCGGCAATTGTAAGCGGCGCCTACGTCGTCAGCTCAAATCGGGTGGGCTCGGTTGATAGCGCGCCTCCCCATTTCGGAGGCGGGGGTTTCGCATTCGATCCCACCGCCCGAACAGTTGCGACGACGACGCACGAAGCCTCTATGGTCGTGATAGAAATCGACACTCTGCAGGCCGACGCGGCTAAGCATGCCTATCCAGTCTATGTCAGCGAGAGGCATTTGCGCCCGCGCCGAGGCAACCAAAATTCGGATGAGATGCAAAGATCCCCCGTAGACTTCTGATGCAGCTCCGGTCAGGCATCAGATGTAGCGGCGGACAATTCGCGAAACTCTTTCAATTCGTTGAAGCTTTCGCCAAGCGTCCTTCGATCCACGACGCGGACGACCGCATCTTTCCTTTTCATGCGAGATAACGAAGTGAGCGTCACGTGCTCGGCTGGTGGTCGCATCGATTTTGTTGCCGTCATCATCGCCGTTAGCGTCAACACCGATGGCCGGCGCGAGGTTCTGGGCATTGAGGTTGCACATCCGATGCCGTTCTCACGCCCCCAAGGCTGGGGAGTGCAAATGGGCGTCACTTGATGCAAATCAATGCCGGTTTCACGATCTGATGTACCTTTGGCGGCAGTGATAACAGGGAGGTGTTGAGATGCGACCTTGCGCGGGCGCGCTGTTGATATCCGCTGTTGCTGCGACAACCACGTGGGCGGCCGACGAGGCAGCCACGGTGCGAGTGGCTCTCATCGACATGTCGAGCGCCATGCCAACAGGAATGACGGGCTACGGCATGATGGGGCCCGGCATGATGGGACAAGCTCCGGGATCGATGAGTCCGGGCGGCAGCTTTGGGATGATGATGGGCATGATGTCGATCCGCGCGGACAAGCCGACCGTCAAGGCTGGCACTGTGACCTTTGACATTACCAACTGGTCACGGAGCATATTGCATGAAATGCTCATCGTGCCTGTTGATAGCCCCAACGCGCCGTTACCATATGACTATGGGCGTACACAGGTCCCAGAAGAGCAGATCAAGGTGCTTGGCGAAGCAGAGGACATTCAACCAAGCAAATCAAAAACGCTGGAAATCAGGCTGCCGCAGGGCTCCTATCTGCTAATCTGTAACCTGCCCGGCCATTATTCGGCCGGGATGGTCGCGCCTCTCACCGTTACGCCGTAGGCGAACCTCAAGCTTTCGGGACGCGGCCATCAAATATTGAAGACTGCCCAATAGCCATGAAACTTACCCCCCATCTACAAGGAATGAAATGGCCACCACGAGGTCGCCTCAACGCCCGCAGAAGCGAATCAAGTCCATGGCTTCCGCGTTCATTTTGGGATGGCGCGGACTTCGGCCTTTGTCGGCAAGCGATTTCATGCGCTTCGACGGCTACCTTTCCAAATGGTCGTCACCCTTTGCTTCCTTCGCTAAAAGCAAGGCCATCCAACTTTAGCCCGGTTGCTCGTTGACGCAGGATCGCAAAATCGCACGGCTTCTAGAGATTCGTCGCCAACCCTTCCCCCTGCGAGGACCGTCCTCACGAGCGATTTCCGACGCCTCCTCGATCCGATGGTCGTGGCCGACGCTGACGCGTTCGAGCTGGGCTGGCCCATCGAGAGCTCAAAGAGAACGCGATCCGATCGTGATCTTACCCTCGGTGGGTTTCTATCGGGCGTTGCGACCAACTCGGGACCGCCCTAACTACTGGCTATGATCGTATTCCTCGACTTCGAAGCCTCCTCCCTTGGCAAGCACAGCTACCCCATCGAAATTGCCTGGGTCTTCGAGGACGGCCGCTCGCGGTCGTTCCTGATCAGGCCAAAGCCCGGATGGACGGACTGGTCCGCAGATGCGGAAAGGGTCCACGGTATCTCACGCGATCGCCTGCAAGAGGAAGGAAGCGACGTCGAACTCGTCGTCAGGGAACTCATGACGGAGCTCTCAGGGAACGAGCTTTATGCGAGTTCGCCTTCGTGGGACGGGAAGTGGCTTGGCGTGCTACTTCGAGGAGGAGGAGTGCCACGTCACGCGTTGCGACTGCGGAAATCCGACGATCTCTTCATTGAGGTGGCCACAGCTATCCTCAATACGGGTGACACCACAGTCGGCGCTCGGGCTTTGGTCGCGAAAGTCATCGCACAGTCGGAGCCTGTCAATCCGGCTCATCGCGCCCTTCCCGACGCGCACCTCGAGCTGAAACGGCTCGGGCTTGTCCAGGATACAGCGAGGAAGGTTGCCGCCGCCGAGAAGCCGAAAAGAACGCGATCTTAGACGTGGTTTGATTTCGCTCAATGCGCACCACTAGCGATCGCGTATATTTATTTGATGGATCAACAACACTTTCAGTTCCTGGACAGGGTAGATGCTGGCCGTCAGCTTGCAAGCAAGCTCGTCAAGCTGACGCTCGATCGTCCGGTTGTCTATGCCTTGCCGCGCGGCGGGGTGCCGGTGGCCCTGGAAATCGCGCGCGCCCTGAATGCTCCACTTGATTTGATCCTTGTCCGTAAGATTGGCGCACCAGGCGCGCCTGAAGTCGCACTGGGCGCCGTTGTGGATGGTGAAAACCCCGAGACGGTCGTCAACCAGAATGTCCGCCTGGCGAGTGGTGCTGACGATGCCTACCTTGAACGCGCCCGACAGCGCGAACTTGTCGAACTTGAGCGCCGCCGCGCCCTCTACCTCGGCAACCGCGAGCGTGTAGACCCCAAGGGTCGCACCGCCGTCGTTGTCGATGATGGACTTGCCACAGGGGCGACAGCGAAAGCGGCACTCATTGCCATGAGAGGCCAAGGTGCCGCAAAAATCGTTCTCGCCATTCCAGTCGCGCCGGAAGAAACACTTGCCGAGATGCGTCAATATGCCGACGTGGTCGTATGCCTTCATCCCGCCAAAGATTTCTGGGGAGTTGGCGCCTTTTACGAGGATTTCCACCAGCTCACCGACGAAGAGACGATTGGACTTCTGAGGCAGGGACGGACCCAATCCGAGAAAGCCGAGCCGAGCCTCAGCAAACGACAGATTGCTATCCCGCCACTAGGGCTGGTTGGCGATTTGAGCGTACCCCCGGACCCGCGCGGCATTATCCTGTTCGCTCATGGCAGTGGGTCGAGCCGGCTCAGTCCACGGAATATTGCCGTCGCCGACAGTTTGAATGACGCGGGCTTCGCAACCCTTCTCTTGGATCTGCTGACGGTGGATGAGGCAGGAGACCGTCGCAACGTCTTTGATATCCCCCTTCTCGCGGAGCGCTTGCTCGAGGCTGCGATCTGGATCGGTGCTGAGCCGGACATCGCTGATTTGCCGTTGGGCCTCTTCGGAGCAAGCACCGGCGCAGGAGCAGCAATGCTAGCATCGGCGGAACTTCAGGACCGGGTATCGGCGGTAGTTTCGCGTGGCGGTCGTCCAGATCTGGCCGGGCGACGGCTGACCGAGGTCGAAGCGCCAACGCTATTCATTGTCGGTGGCCATGACGAGCAGGTTCTTGCTTTAAACCGCGAAGCCCTTGCCGCCCTGACCTGCGAGAAACTGTTGAGGGTCGTCCCCGGCGCCACCCATCTGTTCGAGGAACCTGGCGCACTTGAGGCGGTGACCGAGATGGCAAGTGCTTGGTTCCAGCATTACCTCGCCCCGAAAGCCCTCAGCCACGGATCCGCGGCCACAGCAACGCAGCCGCTATCGCAGGCGTCGATATCGGAAGTACTTCGGTCCGCCGCGGAGCCTTTGCCCGCGCTCGACGATCCGGCCTTCGCCGACGCCTTCGACCGGTTCGGCCAGGCTCGTGTAGTGTTGCTCGGTGAAGCCTCCCATGGAACCTCGGAGTTTTACCGGGCGCGCGCTGCCATCACGCGCCGGCTGATCGAGAAACACGGCTTTACGATTGTCGCAGTCGAAGCTGACTGGCCGGATGCCGCAGCGATCGACCGTTACGTGCGGCGGAGCCCGCATCGGCCGATGAACCCGATGCCGTTTACCCGCTTTCCGACCTGGATGTGGCGCAACAAGGATGTTGATGCCTTCATTGGATTTCTGCGCACCCACAATGCCTTCAAACCGCTAGGCGAGAAGGTCGCATTTTATGGCCTCGACCTCTACAACATGACGGCATCGATGGCCGCTGTGCTGGCCTATCTCGATCGCGTCGACCCCCAGGCCGCAAAACTGGCCCGCGGGCGATACGCGTGTCTTTCGCCGTGGTCGCGAGAGCCCGCCGCCTATGGCCGCGCATCTCTGAGTGAAGGTTACGCCCTATGCGAGGGACCGATAGTAAGGATCCTGATCGATCTTTTGCAAAAGGAACTTCAGTACGCCAGGCAGGATGGCGCGGACTTCTTCGACGCCGTGCAGAATGCCCTCCTCGTAGCAGATGCGGAGCGTTATTATCGAGCCATGTACTACGGCGCCCACGAGTCATGGAATCAGCGTGACAAGCACATGTTCAACACGTTGCAGAACATCCTTGAGAAGACAGGCTCAAATAGAAAAGCCGTCGTTTGGGCACATAACTCTCATATCGGAGACGCCCGATTTACCGATATGGGTATGGAGCGGGGTGAGCTGAACCTCGGCCAGTTGTGCAGACAGACCTATGAAAACGATGCCGTCCTGATCGGCTTTGGCACGCATACCGGTACCGTCGCCGCAGCGTCGGAATGGGACGCACCGTTGGAAATCAAGGCCATCCGACCATCTCGCCCCGACAGCTATGAAGCACTTTGTCATGACGTCGGCACCGAGCGTTTCCTTCTGGATCTTCGCGCCGGGAAACATGACGATCTTCGCCGTGTCATGGCTGAACCACGACTTGAACGCTATATAGGCGTTGTCTATCGGCCAGATACGGAGCGCTGGAGCCACTACAGTTATGCGTCGATGTCCAATCAGTACGACGGGTTTGTGTGGTTCGATCAGACAAGTGCGGTGGTTCCACTGCCGACACAGATCACCGCCGGCGAGGATGAGACTTATCCGTTTGGCGTGTAATCTTGCCAGAGCGCGACTTGCAAGCAACACTGTTGAGAGTTCGAGGTGGGCGGCGGCCTCTTGTATTTATTGGATGAGCGAGGAGCTCATCCGCCAGAGCTCCGTCTGGCTAGACGAGACGCGTGAAAGTTTCTTACAATCTGTGAGATTGGTTACCAGGCAGTGGTCACGCCCCCACTCGGGAGCGACGAAGCCAAGCAGCATGCACAGCAGGAACGGACGCGAAGACGGCAAGCGTCGTACCAGGCCATAAGCGAGACATGAACTGCACTCGCTCGGGATGGCTCGCAATGGAAATTCAAGATTGTGTTCACATTGAACCGTCCTCCTCCGGCTGCTGCCGACCGCATGCTTCCGTGATATAAATCATGAATGCTAAAACATCACCCAGCCGCTTCGGCATCTCAACGAAAGGCGGGAAAGTAATCGCCGAAGATGCAACGCCATGCGTCTATTGCCAACTTTGCAAAACCTTTCACTGCATGGCCTTCGGCGGCGATGGCATTTCGAAATGCCACGTCCAGAGCCGCGATCATCGTCTCAGCGTCGGTCGTCGCAAGTGGTTCAGCGGGTTGCTCCCGCAACCCGCCCCGTAAAACAAGTCGCGCGGCGCATCGTCGAGCGGCTGGGTCAAGGCACGAGCACCGCTGCCCCATTGATCCGCCCTGCCCGCAAGTCGGCCAGCGCGTCATTGGCGCGCTCCAATGGATAGGAGGTGGTGACTGTTCGGATGCTCGCCTGTCCCACGAGCCCGAAGAATTCTCGTGCATCGTCGCGGGTGAGATTGGCTACCGATACGATGCGACGCTCTCCCCACAGGAGCCGATAGGGCATGACCGGAATGTCGCTCATGTGGATGCCCCCGCAAACGACGGTGCCGCCTTTGCGGACCGCCGCCAGAGCTTTGGGAACCAACTCTCCTGCTGGCGCAAATATGATAGCCGCGTCCAGTTGCACAGGTGGCATCTCGTCCGAGAAGCCCGCCCAGGTGGCGCCCAGCTCGAGCGCGAAGCGCCTTCCCGCCTCATCCCCCGGACGAACAAAAGCGTAGACCTCCTGCTTTCGCCACCGGCACACCTGCGCGAGAATGTGTGCCGCCGCACCGAAGCCATAGAGACCGATCGCCTTGCCTTGTCCGGCCATTTTCAATGATCGCCATCCGATCAGACCCGCGCAAAGAAGAGGCGCGTTTCCGACAGGGTCTAAACCTTCTCGCAAAGTGAACGCATAATTCGCATCAGCCACGGCGTGCGTCGCAAATCCGCCGTCGAGCGTATAGCCGGTAAAGCCGGGTGCGTCGCAAAGGTTCTCGGCTCCGGCGAGGCAAAACGAGCAACACCCGCACGTATGCCCGAGCCATGGCACGCCCACCCTCCATCCCTCAAGACTTTTCGAGACGCCGGGGCCAACGGCGACCACACGGCCAACGATCTCGTGTCCGAGCACCAGAGGCAGCTTCGGATTTGGAAGGTCGCCATCGAACACGTGAAGGTCCGTGCGGCAGACCCCGCAGGCTTCCACCGCTATCACAGCCTGACCTGCAGAAGGACACGGATCCGGCATCTCCATAAGACGCAACGGAACGCCGGCTCTTTCCAAGACCATAGCCCTCATCTCTTTCTCCTTGTCGACACCCGATGGATCATCCCGATCAATCCGAAAGTTCAAAGCTTGCCACCTTGACCTGGATCAACAACTCTGACCCCGTCTCCGGATAAGTTTAAGTCGGTTCCCACGTCGTGGTGGCCGCAGCCAAGAGGAGGATACCAGGATGAACCATATGCTGATCGCCGCCAAGGACAAGGACGCATCGGCGTTCGCCGCGTGCGCATCCGTCCCTCCCCCCAGAAAGAACGAGGGCGATATCTTGCTCGAACGGGCGGACGACGACCATTGGGTCGTCACGATGATCTCGCTGCGGGCTCTCGACTGGGCGACACGAGAGCTCTGCTGTCCGCTTCGTCTATGTTTCGCCGGAAGCATGCGGCTAGACATGATGAGCGCGGATCGCCTGTTAAAGCAAGCTCGCGCCCAAGGGTTTAGCACGAAGTTCGTCGGGCTTGGCGGAATGGACGTCTTTTAGCGCCGACCGCCGCACGCTTACTACATCGAGAGTTGACTGGGGTTAAGCCGCGGCTTGCCGGCTATCCCATGCCCACCTCGGGGTGGGCATCGTAGAATACGAGAAACCAATATACGTCCTGCTCGAGGTCGATACATAGCTGACCGTACTCGCCGAGCAGATTTTTATGTCCCGACGTCCGCAACCATTCGAGATAAAGAACCACCTCGCTGTAGGATTCGCATAGGTCCTTCACGCGATGCTGCTTGCCGCGAAAGGCCCGAAGGGCCGGACACCGCATCTGCAGAAGCAGCCAGCCGTGAGCGAAAGGATCGAATGTTTGTCGCATTGCAGGCTGCCGGTCTGCGTTTCGATTGGACGTTTGAACGCAGAAGTCGTCCCAGCGGTTCCCTGAGCTCGGCAATCGATTTTGACGAACATCAAAGAAGCCTTCCAGGAAAGCGATATGATCGCGACTATCAAGAAGGAGGCAGTGCAATGAGTATCAAAACCGTCATGTGCGTCTTCGACGTCGACCGCTGGGACCAGGACCTCAAGTCGGCAATGGAGTTTTGCGAGACACAGGGCGCCCATATGACTGCCCTTGTGATCTGCATGGGGGCCGTTCCGGCGATCGCCACCTACGAAGCAATCTCAACAGCGTGGCTCGAAGGCCAACAGCAGGAAATAGACCGGCTCGCCGCGGAAACGAAAGCGGTACAGGAGATCCTGGAAAGGACGGAGCTGTCCTTCGACGTCCAGGAGGTCTACACAGAGTTTGCATGGGCGGAAGGAGACATCGCTCAGCATGCGCTGTACGCCGATCTCGTTCTCGTGGGAGCCCAAGCTGCCGGCAACGAGGATCTTCAGAGACGTATCGTCGACGGCGCCCTGTTCGAGTCTCCGACGCCGATCCTGATCAACCCACGTACGCAGGCTGTCAGCTCGTTTCCAAAGTCGATCCTGCTCGCTTGGGATTCGAGCGACGAGGCAGCGCGCGCCACCCGCCAGTCGCTGGAATTCCTGAAGGGCTGTGATGCCGTGCACGTCACACTCGTAGACCCGGTCGCGAGAAGCTGGGAGAATGGCGAAGAGCCCGGATCCGACATCGCCATGTTCCTTACCCGTCACGGCGTGAAGGTCGAGGTCGATCGGGTTGCCAGCGGTGGACGCCGCGTGGACGAAACCTTGCGCCAACATGCCATGGACGTGGCAGCCGACCTGGTGGTCATGGGTGCCTACAATCACCCTCGGATACAGCAACGCCTGTTTGGAGGCGTCACCCGTTCGATGCTGAAGGACAGCCAGGTTCCGCTTTTCCTGTCGCGGTAGTGGAAACGTCTAGCGGCCCTGCCGGTCGGCCCGGCCGTCGAAGCAATGGACCACGTCACGTCTCGGAGGACGCCATGAAGCCACAGTTTCATCTGCCATTGACCACCCGTCCGGAAGCGAGTTCATTCGCGATCATCGAGAACGCTATCCAGTTTTCGTTGCATCAGGGTGCCGATCTTGTCGCCAGCCTTGCTGTCGCGCGGCGCCATGGCCACGAAGCCGCCGAAGCATATTCAGACGATGACGAGTTCCAGGCAGACCGCTTTGATCGGGATGTCGCAGCTCAGCTCGTCAGGCATTTGCGAGAGCGGGCCGAACGGGTTGGCCTCGACGTGAGGCTTGTTCCCATTGAGGCCGAGGCGATGTCGGCGACAATCCGGCTGGCTGAACTTGCTCGCGCCTACGACGTTACGATCCTGGAAAACACCGAGCTGGCGAGGCCGATTGTAGAAAGCCTCGTCTTTGACAGCGGTCGCCCGCTGCTTCTCCTGCCGTCGGCCGATTTCTATGGCCGCATCGACAATATTGCGATCGCATGGGATGGCAGTGCAACGGCGGCCCGCGCCGTCGCCAACGCGTTCCCTATGATCCAATCGGCGACGAAAGTGACAGTAATATGTGTGGGCGCCGCGGCTCGGCGGAGTGAGTGTCTTCTTGATCGCTATACCGAAGCGCTGAAGCATTCAGGGCTCGACGTCGCGTTAGCTGCCGTGCACAGCGATGGAGAAGACGTCACCACCATCATCCAGGACAACGCCATAGAGGGCCACGCCGACCTTCTTATCGCTGGTGCTTATGGGCACACCAAGCTGCGCGAGGCCTTTGTCGGCGGTGTGACGCGCAGCCTGCTCGACAATCTCCGCATTCCGGCCCTATTATCCCATTAAGCCAGCGCTCGAAGGGCGTTCAAGACGACCGCGACATCGATCGTCTCCTGGATCAGTGCGCCTTGGCGGGCGAAGTCCGGCTCCGGTAAATGCCATCGCGACCGCAGACAGGCCAATACCAACTGCCACGCTTTGATGCACCAAGTCATCGTCATTGATCTATGACAATGAACAAGGATGTCATCCGCGGGACAAATAACACTTCATTGTCCAGCACTGGGAGGACGCCATGCAGTACGACTACGTCGTTGGCGAATTGCGGCGGGACGACGAGCTCGCGGCCTTCGCCCTTGTCTGCAGTGTGGCGCCGACGTTCGGCGAAAAGGACTGGGCGGCTGTATTCGACGACAGTCGGAACTGGCGTTGCATCAGCGCCAGCGATCTTGCCGGTCGCGTGAGAGGCCTGGCCGTCTTCAGGCTTAGAATGCACCCGGAGGCGGGCTTACTTATGGATGTGCCGATCTTCATCGCCCTTAGCGCTGCCGATCACCATCAGATCGCCGAGAGCCTATTTTTATCGCTTGAGGCTCAGGCGACTGCGTGCCAGTTCATGCGCGTCTGGACCAACCTACCCGGCAGCCTGCAAGAACTGGAAGATCCGGATCTCTTTCGCCGTTGGGATCATGGAGTCATTTATCGCGTGCATCCAAAGCCAATCGGGACGGCTTGGCGGTGAAGACGTAACCGGCCGACCGAATGGATATTATGAGCTTCGGTCGTGCCGGATCGATTTCGATCTTTCGTCTCAACCGGGAAATCTGCGTATCTATCGAGCGATCGAAAGGATTCCGCTCCCGATGTCGCGTGAGATCCATTAATACGTCCCTGCTAAGAACCCGACCTGCATTGCGGACAAATGCGTCCAGCATCTCGAACTCCCCGGTGGAAAGCTCCACTTCAACATTCTCGGGGTTGAGAAGCTTTCGTTTCCCGCTGTCGAGGCGCCAGCCTTCGAAAACTAACACGCCATCTGAGTTTGAGACCGGTTTTCTGCCTGTCTGACTTCGGCGTAGGATTGACTTCAATCTCGCGTGAACCTCGCGCAGGTGGAAGGGCTTCACGACATAGTCGTCCGCGCCGACCTCGAGGCCGACCACACGGTCGACGACGTCCTCGCGTCCCGTGAGTATCATGATCGGCACGTTCGAAACGCTTCGTATCTCTCGCGCCAGATCAATCCCATCCTGATCAGGAAGGACGAGGTCAAGAAGGACGATGTCGAATGGTCTCGCGCTCTGCACCAATCGCATTTCCCTGCCCGTCGCCACGCAGGTAACCTTGTAGCCCTCATGTTCGAAATACCGCTGAAGCATCTTCCGGATATGCGGATCGTCGTCGACAACAAGGATTTGCGTTTCTGCTGGAGACCCCATGCTCATCATCGCTTCTGGATTATTGCAGTTGAGCGAGCGCGAAAATGCTGGATCGGGCGTAGAATACGCCGGAATTCATATTGGTCAATTGCGTCTTTGTTCGCTTGGGTTGCTCGGGTCGAGGGCGACACCCCGCCACCTCCTACTGAACCGCCGTTCGTGAAATATCCCGCCAAATTGCGCTTGATCAATGCGCCCATATTCTTTCCCTCCCAGTCTAGTAATTAGAGGCTGGTGAGACGGGAGATGAAGCATGGCTGGCGGCCACTTTTTTTACAGCTTGAGGAGCATAGCGTTTGTTATTGGCGCACTGGGGCTCACTCTCGGGTCCCTCGAGACCGCCGACGCAGGGCAATCAGTGACCCCGTCGCTAGCGCCGATGCTCAGCCGTGTTGTTCCAACAATCGTCAGCATATCCGTGCGCGGAAAATCCAGCGACGTGCAGGGCGACACTCTCTACCTGACGCCCGGTGCGCAAAACAAGTCGACCCCGAGGCAGACGGCTGTAGCTCAGATCTCCGAGACGGCAGGAACCGGTGTCATAACGGATGCACGCAACGGCTACATCCTCACGAACAATCATGTGATCGAGGGCGCCACATCCCTCAAGGTGACGATCGCCAATGGTGAAAGTTACGATGCGGTCGCTGTCGGCGCCGACGCCCAGACCGATCTGGCCGTCATAAGGATCAGCGCCGCCGGATTGAGCCAGGCAGTGCTCGGAGATTCCGCTTCGTTGAAAGTCGGTGATTACGTCGTCGCCATCGGCACTCCATACGGCCTGGGGAAGTCCGTGACGTTTGGCATCGTCAGCGCACTCGATCGATCCGGGCTGGGGTTGGATTCCGAAGAGGGCTTCATCCAGACCGACGCATCCTTGAACCCTGGGAATTCCGGCGGCGCCCTCGTTGACCTTGAGGGCAAGGTGGTCGGCATCAACACGGCGATCCTCGGGCCATCGGGAGCAAATATAGGGATTGGATTTGCTGTCCCAATCAATACGGCCAGTGCGATCATGCGGCAGCTCGTCTCACATGGCGAAATCCGTCGCGGCCAGCTTGGCGTGCAGGTTCAGGATAGCAGTGCAGACTTTGCAAAGGTCCTCGGAGTCAACATCTCAACGGGAGCCCTGGTAAATGAGGTGCGGCCTCAATCCCCCGGTGCCAAGGCCGGCATCGTCGTCGGTGACGTCATCGCCGCGGTCGATGGACTTCCGATCTCGGGCTCTACGCAACTGCGAGCGCGCGTATCTGCCCTTCCGCCGGGGACGGTCGTCAAGTTGACCATTCTGCGACGTGGCGGCAGCGTCCAGGTTGTCGCGACGCTCGCGGCCGCCGCCGCGACAGAGCCGCCGGTTGAAACTGTCGACTACGTCGATGGTAAAGGGTTGCTCGATCTTGTCACGCTGCAAACCCTTGATGCCGCATCGGACGCATTCGGAAAGGTTCAAGGTGCCGTGATATCCTCGATTTCAGACAGTAGCCCCGCCGCGGCTGCGGGCTTGCAGCCCGGAGATGTCATCACCAGCGTCAATCAGACGAATGCAACGACGCCGCAGATGGTGGTTGAGCTATCGAAGGCTTTGACAGACCTTCTCCTTCTCGGCATCTTTCGCGACGGCCACAGAAGCTTCCTCGTTGTTAAGCGATAGCCTGATCGGCTGGATCCAGATGCCAGATCACCTCTGTAGCGCATAGGCTGAGAGATGCGGAAGCGATTTCCCGGTTTCCCACCCGCTGTCGACGCTTGCAGGAGCATCCAGTGCCTTGGCGCGGCCCCGGACTTATCGCCAATGGCCAACGACGATCGAGACGCCGGTTGTCGCGGTTACCGCGACAACCGTGTTCGGATGAGGCCAATTTGATCCAGTGCAATGTAGCCCATTCGGTAGAACGATAGACTAGGCGTGTCAAATCAGAGGCAGGCCCGCGCGATCCCGCATTTCGTCTGCCTTTTACGAAGGAGGACGATGAAAATGGATAAAATACGGATTCGCGCGAAGGACTGGATTCTTGTTTGTGATGGATCGAAGGCGCTCCTCCTACGCAATGATGGGGACGCGCAAAACTTGAACCTTGTCGAGGTCCGCACGACGGCCCATGAGGGCGTGCCGACGCACGAACTGGGAGACGACCGGCCAGGTCGTGTCTACGGGACGGCAGGGGGCGCGCGGAGCGCCGTCGAGGCACCGGACCTGCACGAGCGCGATGAACAGAACTTCCTCGCCGGCTTAGCAAGGGAGTTGGCGAATGACATCGCCGGAGGCACCCTGCAGCGACTGCTGGTCGTCGCCCCTCCTCGCGCGCTTGGCATTCTACGACCAAATCTTGCGTCAATCGCCAAGGATGTGATCGTTGGAGAGATCGCCAAGGACTTCACAAAGATGCCAATCCAAGAGATCGAAACACGGTTGGAAGCCTACAATCATTGAGGCTGCCACCACTCCGATTGACCCGGATAAAAGGAGGTATCGCAATGTTTGCCAAGGACAAATGACCAGTCCGGTGACGACCATTGGCGAAGACCAGAACGTTCGGCGAGCGATCGAAATCATCAATGCCACACAGATCGGCGCCGTTCCGGTCGTCGATAACATGGGGAAGATGGTCGGTATCGTGACGGAGGGTGACCTTCTTCGTCGCATCTCCTCGTCAAATGGAACGCGACCGATTCCTCGCACCCGAGGCCGGGTTGAGACGCTCGCGAATTACATCAAGGCCCGGAGCTGGAGGATCAGGGACGTCATGACTTCGCCGGTCGTCAGCGCGCTTCTAAGTGCTACGATCTCGCAAGTCGCCGATCTCCTTCTTGCACGCGCCATCAAACACATCCCGGTCGTCGCCGACGAACGACTGGTCGGCATGGTGAGCCGCCGCGACCTCATGCGTGCCTTGGTCGATGAGCCTTCCGGTTCAGTGGCTTCTGGCGACGATGCCATATGCACTGCGGTGCGTGCACGGCTGCAGGCGGACCTCGGTGTTTTACCGGAAGCCATCGAGACTTCGGTCCGGGACGGGCTGGTCACACTTCGCGGAGAAGTCGAGAGTTCTCTCGAGCGGGATGCAGCAAGAGTGGCTGCCGAAAGAGTTCCGGGTGTACACGGTGTGTCAAACAACCTCCAGGTTACCTATCATATGGCTAGCCGGATGAAGCCCGCGCCCCTGAAACATTAGTCTAGAAGCTGACGCAGCCGGATCGAAAGTTCCTGCGCGGTGTACGGCTTCTTCAACCAACTGCCCGCCCGTAGCGACTTGTTGGCGATATCTGGCTCCGCATAACCGGATGTGAATAGTACCTTAAGGCCTGGCCTGAGTAGTACCGCCCTGCTTGCCAGCTCGTCGCCAGTCATACCACCTGGCATGACGATATCGGTGAACAGCAGATCGATCGGCTCACTCGTCGAAAGCAGTTCGAGAGCACTCGCGGCGTCCACGGACTCCAGAACGGAATAGCCCGCCTTTGTGAGCCTTGCCACGACGACCCGCCTTACACGCCCATCATCTTCGACGACGAGAATGCGCTCGGTTCCGCGGGGGGCATCCTCGGCGCTTAGTGTCGTCCGAGAAGCTTGAACCCCCGCAGAACCTACTGCAGGTAAGAAAATCCGGATCGTCGTTCCCTTGTCGAGCTCGCTGTAGAGCTGAACGTGCCCTCCCAATTGCTTAACGAAGCCGTAGACCATGCTGAGGCCAAGGCCAGTCCCAACGCCGACGCCCTTGGTCGTGAAAAACGGTTCAAATGCGCGGGCCTTCACCGCTTCCGGCATCCCTTTTCCCGTGTCCGTCACGGCGATCAGGATATAGTCGCCAGGCCTTAGCTCGGGATACATCTCAGCATAGTCGGTATCGAGCTGCACTCGTGAGATATCCAGCGTTAGGCTTCCGCCCGTCGGCATTGCGTCTCGAGCGTTCAAGGCAAGGTTGAGCAAAGCGCTCTGAAGCTGTGACTTGTCGACCAAGGCGGTGTGGGTGCTTCCTCTGATGCTTGTGCGAAGTTCGATCGTTTCCCCAAGGGTCCGTCGCAGAAGCTCTGAGAACCCGGATACGAGAGATCCTACGTCCACGATCTCGGGCTTGAGAGGCTGGCGCCTCCCAAAGGCGAGAAGTTGCGCCGTCAGTTTTGCACCATCGTCCGCTGCCTCCTGGGCCTCCCTGAGCAGCTCGCGCTGTTCATCATCGGCAAGCAGCGGTTCCAGCATTTCGAGATTGCCGCTGATCACTATCAGCAGATTGTTGAAATCGTGCGCCAGCCCACCCGTCAACTGCCCGACGGCTTCCATTTTCTGGGACTGCCGCAACTCTTCTTCGATCCGTTGCCTGCTTGTCAGGTCACGAATGAAGCCGGTGAATATCCGTCTTTGGTTCGCCACTGCTTCACCCACCGACAACTCCATTGGGAAGATTGACCCATCCTTTCTGCGTCCTTTCACGACACGCCCAAGGCCTATGATCTTCGCGCTGCCGGTGCGAAGGTAGTCTGCGATGTATCTGTCGTGTTCGTCGCGATATGGTGACGGCATGAGCATGCGGACGTTGCGGCCGATTACCTCGCGGGAGGAGTAGCCGAAGAGCTTTTCCGCGGCACTGCTGAAGGATGTGACCGACCCGGCCTCATCGATGACAACCATCGAATCCGGTACGGTGGCGAGTATTGACGTCAGATGCGCTTCGCGTTCGGCGAGGTCGTCCTGAATCTTCCTAGTCTCCGAAACGTCCGTATTCGTCTGTATGACCGCCGGTGTTGGAGAAAGGGCGTCGAAGACAACCCAGCGCGTTGCGATCGTCATCGGGTGTCCGTCCTTGTGATAGTGGATGATGTCGCCCTCCCAGGTGATGCCGGTATACACCTCCTTGCGGATATCCTCGATCGGTCTGGGGGATTTCGTCCGGAGCAATGTGTGAACCACCTTCCCCAGGGCCTCGATGCGTTTCCATCCATAGAGGCGCTCGCACCCCGACGTCCAGTGGCTGATGACGCCATCAACGCCATGAATGATGACATTCGTGTCGTCGAAAACGCGCGCGATGACGTCGAGATCCTGCGCCGAAGCTGATGGAACTATGGCATCGTCTGGCATTGCCGCCCTGCCTTTTAATGATGAGAGTAGATTGGCGTATCGTCGCGACCATCATCGACGTCAGCTTCGTCTTCACCAGCCCGCTGCACAAGCGCCGACTTCTTCAGCACGAGAATTTCATGGCGACGGCCCGCGGATAAAATGCCCTGCCCTGCCAACTTCGTCACCGTGCGCGAGACCGTCTCGATGGTCAAGCCAAGATAGTCTGCGATATCAAGCCGGGTCATGGGCAAATCGACCACGTTTGGCTTACAACCTTGAGTAGTGCTTTTCCGCAACCGGGCCAGTAGGAAGCTGCACAGACGCTCTTCGGCGCTCTTGCACGACAAAAGCACCATCTGATCTTGCGCTGCCGCCACCTCGTCGCAAAGCTGGGAGAGAAGCACCGGCCGTAGATCGGGGCGAGCGAGAAGCTGCTTTTCGAATGCGACCTTGGTCTGCCGCTGGAACGCGACATCGTCCAGCGCCTCGGCGCTATAGAGGTATCTGTTCTTGAACGAGACTCCCACGATGTCGCCCTTCGTAAGAAAGCCCGTAATGACACGACGTCCGTCATGAAGCTGCCGGCAGATTCGCAGATTGCCCTCACGAATCGCGAAGACATGGAGGGCGCGGTCGCCTTCGAAAAAAACGATCTGGCCCGCCGCCGCACGCTCGAGTGGACCGCGGTCGAAAAGCGCGCCGAGGCTGCATTGCTGGCCTATTGGGCCGGTTTCTTCAAACAGGGGTCGGACATTGAGACTGTTCGCGAACATGATCTTGCTCCCTCAAATCATGAAGATCGCAGTAGACGATCGCAACGTCACATCCCGATGCCACTTCCGTGCCAATTTGTCTAAATTGGTGACAGTTTGTAACAACCCGTCCGGCATCGCCGCAATACGCTGCCGGTCGTGCCTGGCCCCGTTAATGATGTTCGGGTCCGAAACCGGACACCAGTCCTGGTGCATTGATCGGCATCAAAGATTTGTACGCCAACTATCTGTAGCATTATAGGAACTGAAGCAGTCTTCGTCGCCCAACAAGGTGCCGATCGGCAGCCGGTTTCATGTAGGATTGCCTCGCTCCATGAGCTTGGCTGAGGATGACACGACCTATGACCCGAACAGGCATTTTACCAGGCGCCATCGCCGTTGCTCTCGTTTTGGCGTTCTTTGACGAGGGCGCGACTGCCGATCTTGCCCGCGGACGCGGCATCGCACTACGCTGGTGTGGCGAATGCCACGTCGTTGCTCCCGGACAGTTTCATGGCTCGGATTCCGTGCCGACGTTCGCTCAGATCGGTGGAGCCGAGCACTTCAACGAGGCGCGATTATCGGATTTTTTGGCCTCTCCCCAGCACACGCGAATGCCGAACCTTTCACTGACACGCTCGGAAATCGCTGATCTCGTGGCCTACATCAAGGCGCAGCACCACTAGCAAAAGCGCAGTCGCGTTCCCCTTGTTTTGGCGGACGCCGGCGTAATCGGCGTAAGAAGACCTGCTTCTCGCTTCTTATTGATTAGCCCCGCTCGAGATCAAGATTGCCGACAACCGCCTTCCGGCGGCGAATTACACTTCTTATCGACGATTCATGGCCACGGCGCAGCATCAGAGAGGCCCGCGGGAAGGTTTGTCTCCCGACGAACGGCGCCGGTCTCAATGATCGCGAAAGAATTCGCGTCCGGATGCGTCGTCAACGTGACAAGAAGAGCGGAACGTCGCTATTCTTGAGCATGTAGCGCGTGAGACCGCCGAAAAGCCGCTGCTGGAGCCGTGGGTGCCTGTATGCACCCATGACTACCATGTCGGCAGCGACGTCCATCGCATGTTGGCGCAACGTTTCGTCCACGCGGCGTCCACCGCTCGCAACCTTGTCGACTTCCACTTTCACGCCATGGCGCGTGAGAAACGTGGCAATATCAGCGCCCGGCTCTTCGCCGTTCCCAAGCTTCTGGCGACCGGATCGACAAGCGTCATGTGCACGGCATCGCAACCTTTGAGAAACTCGAGGGATTGGCGGGTGGCACGCGCCGCCTCATCGCTGGAATCACAAGCAAGAAGTATAGACTTCGGGAACGACGAGACCGCCTGCATGCGGGGGTTGACAGGGATTGGCGTCGGAGACTGGGACAGAGCCCCGTCAATGATCCTTCATTGGAGATTCTCACGCCGGCGGCCTGGGCCCCGACCAACACGAGGTCGGCGTAGCAGGCATGCTGTGCAATGTCGTCGTCGGCCCACGCAAATTCCGTGTAGATTTTGTGGATGTCGAAGGACAGTTCCGTCCTTTCTAGTATCTTTTGACTGGGATACGCTTCTTTGGCGCGCCGATCGATCTGCTTCTGCTGCTCGTCGAGCCAGGTTACCGTGAGGGGTAGACGGCGACTGGAGGAACGGAACACATGAAAATCACCATCGCGGTCATGTGCGCTCCCTGCGCTTCGCAGAACTCGATGGCAGACTTGATGTCCTGGTCCCAGCGGTCGGCTCCGAAGACACATATGATGGTCTTGATGCTCATGGACTAACCTCCCTGTCACATAAAATAAGTCTATCGCTTTCCGACAGTGTTTCCATCATGCGCGTCAAAGTACTGTTGCTCGGTGTTCATCGGACTGGTGAAATTGACGCTTGAGGTTCGGTTCGATGCAGATGGGACAGGAGGACCTCATGGCGCAGCAAAGTCGCCTGCCTCGACGGTATGACGATCATTTGCGGCAATCGAAATCTATTGCCCCAAAGTTGGGCAATTGAGCACGATGTCATTGACGTCAATCAATGTCTTCTCCGCGAAAATGGGGAAGTATCGGCAATATTTCCGACATCGGAGAGCGGCAGATGAACCACCTGTTTCTTGCCCCATCGGACTTGGATAAGCTGTCTGCTGCAGTCCAGAATTGGTATCGACACTACAGAGTGCCGTTAGATGAGGCGGTTTCCTCCTGCGTCTGCGCACTGGCGATCCAGATCTACCAACACGGCATCAGCAGCGTAGATGATATTTCTCGCATACTCATTGCAAGACTTCCGCCAGAGCGCGCTTTGGGGAAACTGTTTTCAGACACCGTCCACTAGGTCACGATATGCGAGGATCTGCCGAGCCAAGTCCTCACGTGGCTATTGAAGCTTCCTAGTCGATCCGCCTTATGGGCGATAAAAAACAGCGTTGGCCTGAGCGTTCATCCAATCTGAATCGCGGCCCGACCGGAGAGATCGTTCATATAGATGCCGTAGAAAAGATGGGGAGAGGCATGCGATGGTGGAATTTCGTCGGGCTTTAGCGAGCCGATCTCCCACCAGTTGAGGTATTTTTGGAGCAAAGACCACGCGGTAAGACGTTCCTCATGCCACGCGTCGTTGTCTGGAAACTCCTGGAAATTGCCACTGAGCACCACGCTTCTCCAACTACCCTTCGATGGCCATTCATCGACCTGAAGGCATACCTTCGGATTCAGTCGCATCCACTCGACTTTTCGTCCGGGCATGGAGAAGCTGTAAGCAACTCTTGACTGGAACGCGAAGTAGATCGGAACGACGTAGGGTTGCCCTTCGTTGCTGCAAGCCAGATGGCCAAAGTGCCCTCCTCTCAGCATTTCCAAGCATTCCGCGTGCGTCATGTTTTTCAATACCATTGACATTTCAATCGCTCCGTTTCTCAAAGCCGATCCCCGACCGATTGTTGCAACCGAAAATCTGACCGGTTGACACTGTCGGCATGATAGAAGAGGACGCTGAACACCGTCCCGATCATCACGATGAGAACTAGCAGCAACGCATGGTCAAGAACCAACCAGCGCAGCCATTTGTAACCGTCTTGAGCGTGCATGTTGGCAATCCTATTTGGTCGAGAAGGCTTCATTCAGCCTTGCCAATTCTGATGCTGGATCAGCCTCTGACCGCGAGATCGTTTATGACGCTGACGACTCCAGGAATCGACCAGGCCGCCCGCTCCGCAGCGCTGCGTTCCCGCCAACCGCTTACCCCGCCCTTCAGCGTGACGTTGCCACCGGAAACGTCGATCTGGATTCGGTTCGCCTCTACCTCGGCATTGCGTTTCAGCGCACCCTCGATGCGGTTCTTGACATCGGGAATGGATGCGACGGGTTTGATCGACAATACGTTTGTTACTCCGACGACGCCGCCAAGCTTCATGACCGCCTTTTCAGCCGCCACCCGCTGAAAATGCCAGGGCACCTCCCCTGACAACGTCACCCAGCCTTTTTGAACTTTGACGCCGATCGCGCCGTCCGGCAGAAGCGTGTCCCATTCGATAATGTCCAAAGCCCGCGCCGCGATCTCGTCGTCCGCATGGTGCTTGCGGCCCGCGTACCGGACCTCGAGGGTCTCAGCGAGCGCACGCACGCCCTTGACCCGTTTCACCGCCATTTCAGCAGCGATCTTTTCTGCGTAGCTGCCAACATGGCCCGAAAGAGTGACGACACCTTCTTCCACCGCGACGCCTATATTAGCTGCATTGACGCTCGGTTCGAACCCGAGTTCGTCGATGATGTTTTGGCGTAGTCCGAGATCGTTCATGACATTCCTCCATTAACCAAATTTCCCCGAGGGAAAATTCATGATCGGTCCCTTTTGTCTGGCCTGCATTGCGCTTGATCAAATGAGTGGAAATTGTGCCGGCTTTAACGGCGCCGCGTGAGGAGGCGCGCCATTTTGAGCCAGATCAAAGTGCGGACGTCGACTTGCCTCTAAGATCAAGTCCGTTGAGTGGAAGGAGGCTTTCCCATGACAGATGTTACTTTGAGACAGAATGTACTGGACGAGCTGGAATTCGAGCCGAGCATCGACGCGGCCCATATCGGTGTCACGGCAGAAGGTGGTGTGGTCACACTGACCGGCCACGTTGCCACCTATTCCGAAAAGGACGCCGCCGAGCGTGCGGCTCGACGCGTGAAGGGCGTGCACGCTATCGCCCAGGAAATAGAGGTGCGTCCGTACGGCACCCATGTTACCGCAGACGACGAAATCGCCAAGCGCTCGATCAGCACGCTGGCATGGCGTACGACCGTGCCAAGGGATGCAGTCACCGTCAGGGTTCAGAACGGCTGGGTCACCCTCGAAGGCACGGTTGAATGGCAATATCAGAAAAACGCGGCTGCGAGCGCCATTCGCGATCTGGCAGGCGTCGTCGGCATCTCAAACCTGATCGCGGTTGCCCCTCGCCCCACCTCGAGCGATGTCAAACGGCGGATCGAAGACGCGTTCCGACGCGACGCAGAACTTGAGGCTCAAGCCATCCAAGTGAACGTGCTTGATGGCAAGGTCACGCTTGATGGAAC